>CABZDY010000062.1 GCA_902524635.1 uncultured Pelagibacteraceae bacterium | reverse complement strand
ACTAAAACCTAGTTGTAAATTTAAAATACTTCCTTTTAATGTCGCTCTGTATCCAACTCCTGTTAACTCTAAAACTTTTTCATATCCCTTGCTTGCACCAATCATTGCATTATTTATTAAGCTTCTATTCATGCCCCATAATCTTTTAACATTTTGATTAATTTGCTTTGGTTTAATAGACACTTCTTTTCCATCATTTATATTTAGATCAAAAATATCTAGATCAATATTAAGTGATTTTTTTCCTAGTGGTCCTTCTATATTTATTATACTTCCACTTAATATAACCTTAACTTTTTCAGGAATTGAAATACTAATTTTACCTATTTTTGACATTAAAATACCTTACAAATTATTTCACCACCAACTTTTTGTTTTCTCGCATCAATATCAGTCATAACGCCCTTGGGTGTTGATATTATTGCTATACCCAATCCATTATTTACTTTTGGAAGACTTTCTGCACTAGAGAAAATCCTTCTACCAGGTTTTGATACTCTTTCGATTGAACTTATCACAGGGCTCCCTGAGCTATATTTTAAACTAATTTGCAAATTCGACTTATTTTTTTCAGCTTTAACAGCATAATCGATTATATATCCCTCTGATTTTAATATTTCAGCTATCTTTGCTTTAAATTTAGAAGATGGAAGTTCTATTTTTTTATGGTTTCTCAATTGAGAATTTTTTAATCTTGCTAACATATCTCCTATTGGATCGCTTAAACTCATATTATCCTTTCTACCAACTTGATTTTACCATACCAGGAATTTTACCTTCTAATCCTAATTGTCTTAGTGCAATCCTTGATATTTTTAATTTTCGATAAACACCATGTGGTCTACCTGTTATTTGACATCTATTTCTTACTCTGGTTTTTGCAGAATTTCTTGGTAATTTTGAGAGCTTTTGTTGAGCTTTAAATCTCTCTTCTAGTGTAAGTTTTTTGTTCATGATTAACTTTTTTAAACTCTTTCTCTTTTCATAAAACTTATCAGATAATTTTATTCTTCTATTATTTTTATTTATAGCGCTTAGTTTTGCCATTAGTTACCTCTACTTTCTTTAAATGGAAAATTTAATTTTTTAAGAAGTTCAATGCTATGTTTCTTATCTATGGTTTTGATTACAATCGTTATATCCATTCCTCTTATTTTATCAACTTTATCAAAATTTACCTCTGGAAATACTATCTGCTCTTTAATTCCAAAGGTGTAATTTCCAAATTTGTCAAATCCACTTACATTAAGACCTCTAAAATCTTTAATTCTTGGCAAAGCAATATTGACTAATCTATCGATAAATTCATACATTTTATTTTTTCTTAAAGTTACTTTTAATCCTGAATTGGTATTTTTTCTTGTTTTAAAATTTGCAATAGATTTTCTAAATTTTGTAATAACTGGCTTTTGTCCAGTTATACTTGAAAGATCTTCTTCGCACGATTTTATTATTTTGTTATCATTTCCATCCAATCCTAAGCCCATATTAATTACAATCTTTTCAATTCTTGGTCCCATATATAAATTTTTATAGCCAAATTTTTCTTTTAAACTTGGATTAATTTCTTTAAATATTATTTGTTTTAGTCTTGGTTCCATTATTTTTTAGCTATTTCTTTTTTTGTACTTTCTATATTCTTTAAGTTTGACAAATGTATAAAATTTTCTTTTGAGATTATGCCACCTTTTTTTTCTTTTGTAGTTTTTACATGTTTTTTCACAATATTTATTCCTTTAACTTTTGCTCTATAATTTTTTCTGTCTATTTCTATAATTTCACCTTCTTTACTTCGATCTTTACCCGCTAAAATTTTTACTTTCATACCCTTTTTAATCATTATAAGACCTCAGGTGCTAACGAAATTATTTTCATTTGACCTCTTGTTCTAAGCTCCCTTGTCACAGGACCAAAAATTCTTGTTCCAATAGGCTCTCCTTTATCATCAGTCAATACAGCTGCGTTATTATCAAATCTAACTTTTGATCCATCATTTCTATGAATTCCT
>CABZDY010000061.1 GCA_902524635.1 uncultured Pelagibacteraceae bacterium | reverse complement strand
TGTTATCTACAATATAACTTGTGGAAACTACTCCTTTACCAGAACCAATAAGCAGGATTTCATCAAATTGTTTTAATTCTTTTAGATAAATATCTTTTTTTATTATATTAAATTTTTTCTCATAAAATTTAAGGTTTGTCCCTCTATAATATTTATTTTTTGCTGAATAAATTTTGTTGTTTTTAATAAATAATAAATTTGAAGTTCCAGTTTCAAATATTTTATCATTTACACATAAAGCTATGTCTTCTTTAGATGTATTCATTTTGGATAGATAGCCTAGTATTTTTTTGTATTTTAAATTTTTATACTCAGGTTTCACTCTTTCATAGTGGACTAATTTAATTCCAAATTTATTGTTAAGTTTAACTCTGTTTCTAAGAGATATTGAAATAGTTTTTTTATTTAAAGCAACTCTAAGTAAATGATTATAGGATTTTGTTTTATCTATATTTTCATTTATTAATTTTAATATTTTATTTTTTATTCCTTTTTCGTGGATTTTATAGGCCTTTAATGATTTTATTAAATTGTCTATGTGTGATTTAAAAAAAAGAATTTTTGGTGGCTTATTATAGATCCACATCGTTGTAAAAACTCCATCCTTGTTCCATAGATCATCAAACTCAATTTCTTTAAAGTTTTTACGTTGATAAGATTTTTTTAATAAGTATTTTACCATTATTTGTCAAAAAAGATTCTGGGTGAAACTGAAATCCATATATATCATCTTGGGTATTTTCGAAACCCATTGCTATATCAGATTTAGTACATCTCATAGTGATATTAAAGTTTTCATTTATAAAAGGTTCTTTTAGCTTAAGTGAATGATATCTGCCAACTTTAAAAATTGAATTTTTTTTAAAAATAGAATGATTGCTTGTAACTTTTACAGTCGATTGAAAACCATGATAAATATTTTTTTGTTGAATAATTTTTCCATTTTCACTGTGTAAGATCAATTGATAACCAAGACAAATACCAATAATTTTTTTTGTTCCTTTGTATTTATTATAAATCTTTATAGATGTTGGGTAATCTTTGGGTGATCCTGGTCCAGGAGAAAATACTATTGTTTTAGATTTATCCAATAATTTTCTATTTATATCATAGTAATTTGAGCAATATACTTCGTCAAATTCAGAAAATTGATGAACTACATTCCAAGTAAATGAATCTTGATGATCAATAATATAAATCATTTAAATAATTCCAAAAGTGATTTTGCTTTAATAAAGTTTTCATTGAATTCTTTCTTTGAATTACTATCCAACACAACTCCAGAGGCTGCAGATATTTCTGATCTATTTTTAAAATTTAAAATTGATCTAATAATTATATTAAACCTCATATCTTCATTAAATTTTATATAGCCAAAACTCCCAGTAAAAATATTTCTATCTTCCTTTTCTTGCGAATTAAGTAATTCTAATGTTCTTATTTTAGGACAACCAATGACAGATCCGCCCGGCATCATTGACTTAATTATTTCTTTAACAGATGTTTTTTGGTTTAATTTTCCAATAATACTAGTTACGTAATGATATAGGTGCTTATATTCTTCTACATATTTTTGTTTTTTGATTTTTACTGAACCTGGTTTGCATATTCTAGATAAATCGTTTCTCTCAAGATCAACAATCATATTATGTTCTTTGGTTTCTTTTATGTTATTTCTGAAAAATTTGAGAGCTTTAGATTTTGTTGTATATTTATTTTTTTTCAAGGTTCCGGCTATTGGTTTAGTATTAATAATATTGCCAACCCTATTGATTAAAGTCTCAGGCGAACAGCTAACTATTGAATAATCTTTATCTCTAATCATAAATGACTCAGGTGAAGAGTTAATCTTCATTAGTTTCCAAAAGAAATTTACCGAATTAATTGTAGATTTATTTTTGTACTTTGTGCATATTTTAATTTGGTACGTTTCACCCTCTCTAATTTTTCTTGAAAATGTATCAAATATTTTTTGATATTTGCTAAAATCTAAATTGAGCTTAAAAGGGCTTAGAATTTTGG
>CABZDY010000060.1 GCA_902524635.1 uncultured Pelagibacteraceae bacterium | reverse complement strand
AATCAGGGTGATTTACAACTGGTAATTCCACTTTAGTTTATTTCTCGAATAGGCTTACCAGCAACACAGGCTTCTAAATTCTCAATCATTTGTTTATAGAAAATAGAATAATTTTCAGCTGTGACATAGCCTACGTGCGGAAGCAAAAGTGCGTTAGGCACAAATCTCAATTTATGACCACTGGGTAGAGGTTCTGTATCATAAACATCGATACCAGCTCCAGCAATTACATTAGTTGAAAGAGCTATAATTAAATCGTCTTCGTTTATAATCGGACCTCTTGAAGTATTAATTAGAAATGCAGATTTTTTCATTTTATCAAATTCAGCAAGCTTTATACAATCCTTGTATCTTGCGCCTCCCTGAACATGAATTGAAATAAAGTCAGAGTTTTGAATAAGATCCTCTTTGCTAGAGGGCAAAACATCAAGTTCTTTACACTTGTCTAGACTTAAATTTTCACTCCATGCCATAACTTGCATGCCAAAGGCTTTTGCTATTTTAGCAACCTGAGATCCAACTTTTCCTAAACCGATAACTCCTAAAATTTTACCTTTTAATTCTATGCCTACCGTTGTCTGCCAATAACCTTGATACATATTATCAACCTCAACTTTAATATTCCTTGCAAGGCCTAAGATTAAAGCCCATGTTAACTCGCATGTTGGATTTGAATTAATTTCAGTTCCAGTAACAATAATTTTTGATTTCTTTGCTGCCTCTAGATCTATTGCTTTATTTCTCATTCCGCTTGTTGAAATATATTTTAGTTTTTTTAAATTTTTAATGAGATTTGAACTTATTATAGTTCTTTCCCTCATGATAAGCAGAGCTTCAAATTCTTTTAATTTTTCAATAGCATCATCTTCATTTTCAAAAGGTTCACTAAAAATCTCAATATCAAACTTTGATGAAAGATTTTTCAAATCTATAAATTCTAGAGCAACGTTTTGATAATCGTCTAAAATGGCTACCTTAAGCATTTTGAGTTTTTTTGTTCGAGATTGTAATACCAGCAATTATAAAAATTGCACCTAAGAAATGATAAAATAAAATTTTTTCATTGAAAATTATCATAGCCATTATTGCACCTAGAATTGGCATCAAATGAAGAAAAACTCCAGATCTATTAGCCCCAATAAGTTTTACACCTTTTATCCAAAACAGAAATGAGATTAGACCAGGGAAAAAAACAACATAGAATAAAACTAAATAAAAAGAGGATTGTAATTTAATTATACTGCCCAAACTATAATCAATAAAATACATAGGAATTAGAAAAATAACTCCAAAAGTTATAACGATCTGTAATAGAGAAATTGGAGATAGATTGAATTCCTTTTTTTTCAAGAGAGCTGAATAAAGAGACCATGCAAACATTGCAATTAATGCAAAAATATCTCCTTTGTTAAAAGACAAATTTAATAAATTATTTAAATTTGCTTTTGTTATTATAAACAAAACACCAGTAAGTGAGAGAAATACTCCTATTATTTGAAATGAATTTGTTTTCTCAATTCTAAGTAAAGATGAAAATAATATAATCATAACTGGTACTGTTGAAATCATAAGTACTCCAGTAATAACTTGGGTATGTCTAAGTGAGTAAAAAAGAGCTGAATTAAAAACTGTCACAGCTAAAATTCCCAACAATGAAAATAAAAAAATATTATCTATTATAATTTTTTTGTTATTTAATAATTCTTTATAAGTGAACGGAAGTAAAACTAACCAAGCCAAAAACCATCTATAAAAATTTAACGATATCGGAGGAATATTAATAATGCTTGCAGCTTTTCCTACTATAAAGTTGCCTGCCCAAAATAAACAAGCTAAAACCAAATAAAGAGAGGCTAAATATAAAGGGCTAAGTGTTTTCATGGAAAGAATTTAGTAAATCTGTTCTATAGTTTATAGCTTCTTTTATATTCTTTTCCTTAACATGTCCAAAACCTCTGATTTGATCAGGCACTGATGCTATTTTAACTGCTGTTTCATAGTTTGATTTGTTTATTTTTATTCCTATGTCAGTAATTGTTTGCTTGTAATCTCTTATCAATTC
>CABZDY010000059.1 GCA_902524635.1 uncultured Pelagibacteraceae bacterium | reverse complement strand
GAGGAGCTACTGGGGATGGCCAACTTATTGCAGTTTTAGATTCAGGTATAAGTGTTGGTAATGGAACAACAACAGATTTGAATCAAATAAACTCGAACATTGCAACGTTTCTGACTGGATCGGATGTAATTAACAGTGACAACGTCCCTCAGGATGATGATAATAATAATAATACTGCAGTAGGAAGTGGGCACGGAAGTCATGTTGCTGGATTGATTGCGAATGAGCATAATAATTCATCCTTTGGTGGACACGGGATAGCATATGATGCAACTTTGCATGTTATAAAAGTTTTAGATGAGGATGGGTCTGGAAGTTTTGCTCAAATCGCTGCTGGTATGGACTTAGCAAGAGGTGTAAGCAGTATGGACATTGTAAATTTAAGTCTTGGAGGTAGTGGAATTATTGGAACTTCATGTAACTCAGCATCTTCATGCGAAACAGCATTAGGCTCCACAGTATACACTGCTATGGAAGCACTAGGAACTGCTGAAATTATACAAGTTTATGCTGCAGGTAACAGTGGAAATAGTAGTCCCAATACTTTAGCAGGTGCTGCTATTTATGACGATGACTTTAAAGAAACAACAGTAATTGCAGTTGCAATCGACTCAACTGGAAATCTCGCAAGTTACTCTGACAAGTGTGGAGTTGCAAAAGCCATTTGTATAGCGGCACCTGGAAGTTCTTTATATTCTTTTTTATCTTCTAACGCACAATCATCTTATGCCGTTAACAGTTATGCCCAAAGTATGTCTGGAACTTCTCAGGCAGCTCCATTGGTTTCTGGGGGTTTAGCTTTAGTAAAACAAGAATTTTCAAGCTTAACCAATGCTCAAGTTGTAGACAGACTTTTGGCAACAGCTCTTGATACAGGAGAGTATTCTAAAAGCACAATATATGGACATGGTTTAATGAATCTAAATGGTGCAACAGCGGCGATTGCAAAACTACAAACTATAAATGGTAGTAATCTTTTAGATGATCCTAATACATCATATTATGACCTAGCCAATAATAATTTTTTAAGTAGTGCAGCATTTGGAAATGCATTTAATAGAGCCCTAGAGGGAAAAGTTATGGAAGTTTATGATAGCTTTGATAGGGCTAATTTTGAAACAAATGTAAGTAGTTTTTTTACATCTGGAAGTTATACTTCACAAAATACTATAGAAAATCATCTGGCTAGACTTCAGCCAAAATCTAAACAGATAACGAAACAAAAAAATTTGTATGGCAGTTTTACAATAGAAACTGATAGTGATTATATAGAAAGCTCGATTTTTCAATCATCTGGGAATTTTTTGGCCTTAGGTTATAACCAGGCGACTAACAGCTTTGAAAACGCTTTAGATCCTTTAACGAATTTCTTTAATGATAGTAATTTTGGAAATAATTACTTAGTTAATCCCTATTTTAATACTGGCTCAGGGCAAGATTATTTTATGTCATTTAACAGCAATAGTAGATTTGGTTTTGATACTTTTACAAATGCAAATGGAAATGACTTAAGTTTAGCCTTTAACTTGAGTCCTTTGTCAAGTTCAGATGAAGGAATGAAAAATTCTGGAGATTTACAAATAGTTATAGGAAAAAACTATGAGCAAAATAAATTTTTAAATTCTACTTCATCTGGTGCTTTTGCAACTGGAGATTTATCAAATACAAATTTTACTGGAATTAAATTTAAAAAGAATTTAGGTGATGACTTTAACTTTGTTGGTTCAGGATTTGCTGGATACACACACATAGACAAGACTTCAAACTCTTATATCGATAGTTCTACTCCTCTGCTGACAAGCTCTTTTACTTTAGGTTTGGCAAAATCAAACTTTTTTACAAAAGACCAAAAAATAGGTTTTTTCATTAATCAACCTCAAAGAGTTGAAGATGGTAGTATTAATTTGAGAGTCCCAACGTCTTCCGACAGAGATAGAACTGTGACCTATTCAAATTTAAATGCAGACTTAGAACCAGACGGTAGACAGATTAATTTTGATATAATCTTTAATAAATCTATCACACAAATGTCAAATTTGAGCGCTAATATCACACATGTTCAAGATGGCGACCATTCAAACAGTTCTGAAAGTCAAAACTTTATCTCTCTTTTCTATAAAAAAACATTTTAATTTTGCATTGAAGTATTTTTCAATTTTTTTATCTTTTCTTTTGTTTTCTT
>CABZDY010000058.1 GCA_902524635.1 uncultured Pelagibacteraceae bacterium | reverse complement strand
TTATCTCTTGCAAGCTTGTAATCTTGTTTAATATGTAAAGCTTTAATAAAACAGTTATATGATTTTTTTAAGTCTTTAGTATTAAAATAAACTAGACCTAAATTATAATAAGCTGTATGAAAATTAGGGTCAATTTTAATAGCAGTTTTAAAATCAAATATTGCCTGATTTAAATCATTTAACCTAAAGTTGATTAATCCAATTATATTGTGAAATTGAGGTAGATTAATTAAATTTGGTATCTTTGATCTACTATAATTTGCTTGAAGTAATGCACTCTTCAATGATTCTGTATTGTAACTAATTACAATTTTATTTAACTGATCTAGTTCGATTTTGTTTACTGAAATACTCATATTATTACCAACTTTTAAATATCAAAATATGATCTATTATCCCAAATTAATTAAAATTGGAGCGGGCAATGGGACTCGAACCCACGACCTTCTCGTTGGCAACGAGACGCTCTACCACTGAGCTATGCCCGCTTAATTAAAAAACATTATAAATAGAGGTTTTTAGAATTGCAAGCAATAAGAAAATTAATTAAATTCATTACTAGCTGTGTCTCACAATGAGTCCAGTTTTTTTTAAATTTTAAAAAAAAATCAAAAGCTTACAAATAAACGTTTACTAAAAAATTAACTATAATTTCAACATTTGTTGTTGATATAATATATTTTAATTATGAGTAATATAATTAAACAAAAATTTAAGCATGGAATTTTTTCCTATTACTCAAACGATCAATATATTGGAAAAAGTTTATCAGAATATGGGGAATGGTCTGAAGCAGAGGTAATTTTATTAAAACAATTGTTAGCTGATAGCGAAAATTTGATCGAAGTCGGATCAAATATTGGAACCCATACTATTCCATTAGCAAAACAAGTTTCAAACGGCGGCATCGTGTACGCTATAGAGCCACAATATCAAAATCATAAACTACTTTTAGATAATATTAATAACAATAAGCTAAAAAATGTTAAAGTTTTAAAAATAGCAATATCGTCAAAGGAAGGTGAAGCATACATGAATACTTTTGATGAAAATATTACAAGTAATTATGGAGACTCTAGAATTTTCAGCTCTAATTTTAAAAACGCTGAAAGTGTACCTGTAAAAACTTTAGACCAGTTATTATACGACAATATTAAAGAGAGAAAACCAATAAAAATAATAAAGTGCGATGCGCAAGGTCAAGAACTTAATATTATATTAGGATCAAAAAAAATAATAAATCAGTATAAACCCTGTATTTATTTAGAGAATGATGACATACACACTTCAAAAGCTTTGATAGAACTAATTAAAAATATGGGGTACTTATTATTTTGGCATTTACCACCACTTTACAATCCAGAAAATTTTTCAAAAAATACCAAAAATATTTTTCCTAAAATAATTTCATGTAACATGCTTTGCATCCATCGTACTACAAAAATAAAACTTAACGAAATTTGGAAAAAATTTGAAATTACGGACAGTAACTATCATCCTTTTAAAAAGATTACCTAAGATTATTAATCATAATATTTGCGACCAACTGCGTCCTATAGTGAGACCAAACAATGTTGTGATGAAAATTAACTAGGCTTATCAATGAAAAAAATCGTGGACTACCTCGTTGGCAACGTGACGCTCTACCACTGAGCTATGCCCGCCTGTTCTATAAGTGTTGAAAGTATTAGCTTTTTTGCAATTAAGCAATAGTCAAAATGAATAAAATTAAAGATCAACTGTAATTGAGAGTAGAAATATTTAATATTCCTTCTAAAATTTAATTTGATAATTAGTTAAAATTTTTTGCATAGGTTCAAGATAATCTTTGTATTTTTCCCACTGTTTAGAAGTATTCTTTATTATTTTGCCTCTAACTTGCTGAAAAGATGCAGTTCTTACTACTCTATTTGTTTTTTCATAATTCTTTAATTGGTCTTCCCAGTTTAAATTTAAAAGAGATAAAATTTTTTTTGAATTGGACTCATAGTCTAGTACAAACTCTTCATAATTTATATTTATTATCCTATTATTAAATTTAGAGAACCAAAATTTCATTAAACAATTATATAAATTATAATAATTAGCCATATCTTCTTGATTTAAATTAAAGTCTAAACCACTATCAACAAATAAAGTCTTGTAATTAGACCAACATACCGCCATAGGATTTCTCTCTATATGAATG
>CABZDY010000057.1 GCA_902524635.1 uncultured Pelagibacteraceae bacterium | reverse complement strand
AATCAGCATTCATTAATGGAACTATAGAACTATTAGCAGCAACTCTAACTGAAAACTCAGAAGGATTTGCTGTTAAAGCTGGTACTGCAATTTTGTTGTGTTCAGCTGAGTGAGTGACTTTAAAGTCAGCACTTCCTTTACATTCTTTTGCAGTTTCAACTAAAGTTCTTAGAGCAGGAAAATCATTTGCTAAAATATTTATTGATCCACTTTTAATGTTACAGTCAGCGTTAGCTACTGTTCCAAAAAGTAAAAACAATAAAGTAACTAGTATTTTTTTCATATTATTCTCTCTTTTGTTAATATTAATAAGTTTTACTTACCAAAAATATACATATACGCTTAAGTTAATAAAAGTAAAAATTAGATTTGTTTTGACGCAAGTTCAGCACCTGCGACAAGTGCTTCAAGTTTTTTGTAAACAATATCTTCATCTACATTTCCATAGCCTGCAAAGGTACTAAATCCACAATCTGTTCCTGCCATTAATTGATTTGGCTCTAATACTCTAGAAAAAGCTAAAATTCTATGTTTTACAACATCTGGATGTTCAATAAAGTTAGAAGTAGACTCAATAACTCCCGGAATAATCATCTTATCTTTGGGTACTTTTATATTTTCAAATACTTCCCATTCATGAGCATGTCTAGGGTTAGCAGACTCTATCAAATATTTACTAACATTGGCTTTAAAAGCTAATCCAATTATTTTATCTAAACCAATATCATGAGTATGAGGTCCTTCATAATTACCCCAGCAAATATGCATTCTTACTTTAGATGGATCTATATTTGATAATGAATTATTTAAAACTTCCACATGTTTGTTAGCTCTTTCCAAAAAATCTTTTTCAGAAATTTCCTTGTAAATCATATGCCTTGATAATGCGAGATCCGGGCAATCAATTTGAATAGATAAGCCGCTCTCAGTTATTTTCTCATATTCGAACTTCATTATATCTGATAGTTTCTCAAGATACTCATCATCATTTTTATAAAACTTGTTGGGTAAAAAATTACATATAACTCCTGGAGATGGTGAATTCATAAATCCATCAGTATGTGAATTTTTTTCTAAGGCTTTTTTAAAATTTAGAATATCTTTGTTAATTGAAACTTCATCTTTTATTTTAAGTTCACTTGTACAACACGGTCTTTTATAAGTTGGAGTTCCACCAGATAGGATAAGTTTTTTTTTAAATGATGGAAAATCATCTAAGTCTTTTGGAGCTTTTCTTTCACTTTCACCAGAAAAACCATCAACTCTATCTTTTATATAAGTTGCGTAACTTATTTTTGACATCTCTCCATCACTCACAGAGTCTAATCCGCTATTGATTTGCTTTTTTACAACTTCAGATACATTTTTTTTAACCATTGCATCAAAGCTGCTAATATCTATTTTTTCTTGATTATCTTTAGAGGCAAGAACACTGGAGAGTTCGTTTGATCTTGGTAGGCTACCAACATGTGTAGTTTTTATTTTAACCATGGTTCAATAATATTTGTTTCCATATAGCAACTTCATCAAATAAAACCCATTCTCTAATAATTGAGTTATGATTAAATTCAGCATGATTAATACCCATTATAAATATATTTTTATTTGATGCTTTACCATATTCATCACTTTCATTAGCATGTTCTCCTTCTAAAAACCATCTGACTGACACTCTTGGATTCTTCTCTGGCTCTTCTAAAAATCCAACATGCTCAATACTAAATTTTATATTTGTGAATATTTTCTTAATGGAATTCCATTTTTCAATAATATCTTCTCTTCCGTGGCCAAGTTTATTTCCTGGCCAAAACAAATTTGCAGCTCTGTCATAATCTTCATATTCGTAACTTTTATTAAAGATATTACTTAAAACCTGCTTATATTTCTCAGCGATTGATCCATCTTTATAACTCTCTGCTTTATAATCTGAATTTTTATCAGAATTAGCATCATACAATTTACTTGAATTTGATAAGCCTCCTTCCTTTTCAATCATTTTTCTAGCAAACTCCTCTGGGGAATAACCAATCTGTCTGACCATTGCTCCTTGATCTCTAACGATCCATTCATCATAAACTTGATTATTCTTACAAGCACAGTCAGCAATAACCCTATAATAAATATCTTTACCAGTGGGTTCACCATAAAAACCTTTTCCAAGATGAGTTCCTTTGCTTAAAATTCTATGTGATGAGTGATATCCTATCTCATCATTTCCATTCCAAATAACGTCTTCACCTAATAACTGCCTGTTTGGAAATTCTTTTAAAGTTGAATAGGTTGCTTCTATAACTGGTTTGTTTCCATATGTAACACCAAATGGTGATCTAACAGGTATTTCATTGGTATAAAAGTCACCAATTGACTCAACATCTTTATTTTCCCAAATTTGTTCTGTGATTTTTAAAATAAAGTCTGGAAAATCTTTATATTTTTTAT
>CABZDY010000056.1 GCA_902524635.1 uncultured Pelagibacteraceae bacterium | reverse complement strand
AAAAAAAAAGATATATTTAGAATAGCAAAATCTATTAATGATTTTTTAAAATAAAAAAATACTTTTTGTAAATTTATAATATAATTGATTTTTGCATAAATGAGAGTATACAAAGTTTTATGAAAGTATCAGATTATATTGCAAATTTCCTTTCTAAACATACGGATTATGCATATGGAGGACAAGGTAGTAGTGTTATCCACTTTATTGATAGTTTGAAAAAAAATAATAAAATCAAATTTATATCTGGACAAAGTGAACAAGGATCTTCTCTCGCGGCAGATGCCTATCATAGAGTTTCAGGCAAACTTGGTGTTACATTAGGCACTAGTGGACCTGGCATTATTAATTTTCTTCAAGGAATGGCTTGTTCATATTTTGACTCTATTCCTGGACTTTACATAGCTGGGGCTCCAACAATCGACAACATAAGAAAAAATAAAAAGATAAGACAAATTGGATTTCAAGAGATGGAAGTACAAGATATGGTTAAGCCTATTTGTAAATATTGTAAAATAATTACTAAAATTGATGATTTGTCATATGAGTTAGAAAAAGCATTATATATCGCTAATCATGGTCGCAAGGGTCCTGTATTATTGGAAATTCCAGATGATTTATCAAGAATGCAAATGCCAAAAAAGCTCAAAAAATATAAAATTAAAAAACAAATCAATAAAAGATTCGACTATAAGATTTCCCAAGTAACAAAGATGATTGAAAGATCAAAAAAACCACTTTTTATCATTGGTAATGGAGCCCAGACCTCAAACAGTTTAAATGAAGTTAGAAAATTAATAAAGAAATTTAAAATACCCTATGCTTGCACCTGGGCAACTGCTCACAATTTCTTAACAACAGATAAATTAAATGCAGGTGTTTTTGGGGTAGCGGCAACAAGATTTGGAAATTTTAGTTTGCAGACAGCTGACTTATTGTTGTTTTTAGGTACGCGTTTGAGTGCCCAGATTGTTGGTTCTGATTTAAACCAATTTGCACCTAAAGCAAAAAAAATTTTAGTCGAAATTGATAAAGAAGAATTCACAAATCACAGATTGCCAAAAGTTGATTTAAAAATTAATTGTGATGTTCGAATTTTTTTGAACAAAATTAATAAAATTAATTTTAAAATCGATAAATCTGAAATTAATAAATGGACAAAAAAAATTAATTTTTATAAAAATAAGTATAAAGTTTTAACAAAGAAAAATATAAATCATAAAAAAAATGTAGACCCCTATTTCTTTTTTGATCATATGTTTGATGTAGTAAAAAAAAATTCAATAATAATCCCAGATGCAAGTGCTAATTTAATTTGGGCATACCAAGCTCTTAAAATAGAAAAAAAATTAAATATGTTTACAGCATTCAATCATTCACCAATGGGATATTCTATGGCAGCTGGAATAGGTGCTTGGTTCGCTGATAAAAAAAATACAGTTATAGCAATTATTGGTGATGGATCAATGCCAATGAATATTCAGGAGCTAGAAACAATAAAAAATTTCAATTGTAATATTAAAATTGTTGTAATTAATAACAAAGGATATTCATTAATAAAACAAACCCAAGAAACTTGGTTAAACAGTAATTATGCTGGTGTTGATAAAGAAAGTGGTTTGAGTTTGCCAAATAACTGCAAGATTGCAGGAGCTTACGGAATAAAAAGTGTTGTTTTAAAAGACAATAATCATGTTAAAAAAAATCTAAAAAAAATAATTAATATAGCAGGACCTATTTTAGTAGATGTAATGATTGACCCTAAAGCTAGAGTAAAGCCAAAAATTGAGTTTGGAAAACCATTACACAACATGAGCCCACTTCTACCAGTGAATGAAATTAGTGAAATTTTAAAGAATTAAAATGGCTTACTTTGATTATGGATATTTCAAATATAGTAATAAAAACATTAAACAATTTAATCCAAAAGTAGAAAGAACGAAATTATCAAATAAAAGAAGTATAATTAACAGAATTATAGCAAATCAATTTGATAAAGAATTTTATGATGGAGATAGATTAAATGGATATGGTGGTTTCAAGTACGATGGAAGATGGAAAATTTTTTTAAAAAAAATAATATACAAATATAAGCTTAACAAACATTCAAAAGTTTTAGATATAGGATGTAAAAAGGGTTTTTTTGTTAAAGATTTGACAGAAATGGTTCCAGGTATAAAAGTCTTTGGAATTGAGGATCATAAATATCCAATTAAAAATTGTTTAAAGGAAATTAAGACAAAAATTAATTACATGGAGTCATTAACAAAAATAAAATTTAAAAAAAAAAATTTCGATTTTGTTCATGCACATAATTCTATTTACGTTTACAATTTAAAAGACGTAATAAAAATTATTAAATTAATTAATCACATATCTAAAAAATCTCATATTACAATACCCGCATATGTTAATGACCAACAAAGATTAAAATTTTTAAAATGGACACTCACAGGAACAACAATTTTGCATGAGAATGAGTGGAAAAAACTATTTAAATATTTGGGATATGAAGGAGATTATTATTTTTCAGGTGCTAAAAGTTTCGGATTATAAGTAATGAAAAAAGAGACAGTCCTCATAAATGGATGTTCAACCGGTCTTGGTTTTGATTTATTTAAATCACTAGATAAAAAGAAATACAATA
>CABZDY010000055.1 GCA_902524635.1 uncultured Pelagibacteraceae bacterium | reverse complement strand
TACTACTTTTGTAAGAGTTGCAAAACAATTTAACGATACTTTCACAAAATAAAAATGAAAGAGTATAAGATTGCATCTATTGCAGGAGATGGAATTGGAAAAGAAGTTATTCCAGAAGCTTTAAAAATACTTAAAGAAGTAGCAAATCAACATCAATTTAAATTAAAGATAGATGAATTTGATTTTTCATCATGCGATTATTATGAAAAGCACGGAAAAATGCTACCTGATGATTGGAAACTACAAATTGGTAATCATGATGCAATATTTTTTGGTGCAGTAGGTATGCCAGATAAATACCCAGATCATATTACTTTATGGGGTTCCCTACTCCAGTTTAGAAGAGAATTTGATCAATTTATCAATTTAAGACCAGTAAAATTATTTGAAGGAGTAAATGCACCCTTAGCAAATAAAAAACCTGGCGACATAGACATGATGATAGTACGTGAAAACACTGAGGGTGAATATTCTTCGGTAGGTGGAAAAATGTATCAAAATACTGAAAGAGAAATTGTTATACAAGAAACAATAATGTCTAAACATGGAATAGATAGAGTTCAAAAATTTGCATTTGAATTAGCAAAAACAAGAGATAGAAAAAAATTAACTAATGCCACAAAATCAAATGGTATTTCTATAACCATGCCATACTGGGACCAAAGATTTTATGAAAATAAAAAAGATTTTCCTGAGATAAAAACAGATCAATTTCATATCGATATTTTAGCTGCAAGATTTGTTTTAACGCCAGAGTGGTTTGATGTTATCGTAGCATCAAATTTATTTGGAGATATTTTATCCGATTTGGGTCCAGCATGTACGGGAACAATTGGTATAGCTCCATCAGGAAATATTAACCCAACAAATAAACATCCTTCTTTATTCGAGCCTGTTCATGGATCGGCACCTGATATTGCTGGAAAAGGTATTGCAAATCCAATAGGTCAAATTTGGTCTGGTGCTATGATGTTAGATTATTTAGGCGAAAAAGAAGCTGCCACACGAATAGTAAGTTCAATCGAAAAAACTTTGCTAGAAAAACAAAATAGAACTAAAGATCTAGATGGTGATAGCAATACAAAAGAATGTGCTAATAAAATATTAGATAATATTAATTAACTTAAGTTGTTAAATATTGAATAGCAAAAAATATGGTAACAAATGATGCAAAAGTTGAGATAAATAATGCTTTTATTATATTTTCAGGACTTACATTATAAGCAGAACATAATACTACAGCTGTATGACCACAGGGTGCAACACTAACAAAAAAAGCGCCAGGAATTTTTTCAGGTTGCCCAGCATCAAATATGATAAAGCCAATTATCAAGAGGACGATTGGGGAAACTACTAATTTCAATATAGATACAGAAGCAGTTAGTTTATTAATAACTTTATGTGTGTAAAAAGATAATGTGATACCAATTGCGAAAAGTCCTATAGGAGAAACACAAGCTGCCAAAACAGAAAGGATGTAGTCTATTGGCGTATCATCGATATTTACCTTAAACATAAATAGTAAAAGACCAATCAAGATTGAAAATATCATTGGATTTAGAACTATGTTCTTTATAAATGTAGTTAATCGAATATTTTTTTTAGTGGTAAGTTCTAAAAAAAACGCAATTACAGATAATAAAATAACCCCATCCATTAATATTATACTTGTTACTTGAGTAATTATTTCAGTTCCAAAATAGATTTTTGTAATAGGTAATAATAATGTTACATGATTTGATAGTGCTACCATTAATGCCCATATAATAGATTCTGGGATAGGTCTTTTAAAAAACTTTGATGTTAATAAAAATGTTAAAAACCCAAGACTTCCTTGCATTAAAAAATATGAAACTATCTGTTTTATATCAACTTGGCCGATTTCACTTTGAGCAACAAATTTAATAATTAAAGCAGGGACCGCTACATAAAATAAAAACAAATTTAAAACTTTTGCATGACCTAAATCAAAAATTTTAAGTTTTCCAAAAACAAAACCAAAAAGTGTGATAAAGATAAAAGGTGTTAACCCGAGAAATATTGAATACATTTTATTAAAGTATTGTTATTCTATGAAGTATTCTATTACCTTTAAACGGTGTAGCCTGATGGAGCATGGCTCTATTATCCCAAATAGCAAGCTGATCTTTTTCCCATTCTAATGAATATTGAAAGGTTTTTTTTGTCTGATGGTTAAATAAGAACTTCTTTAAGTCTTTTTTTTCTTTAGTCATATATGTGTTAAATTTTAAAAAGTGTCCTGGGCTACAGTATATAGTTTTTTTATTTTTAATAGTTCTTATTAATTTATGTCTTGAAATCAGTTCTTTAGATATTTTTCCTTTTTCTTTTTCTCTCTCCACTGTTGTGATTGATATTGGTCCATGTGAAGAGTAGATTCCTTTTAATTTTTTAAGCTTATTTTTATAATTTTTTGATAATTTTTCATAAGCTAAGTACTGTGAAGAAAAGTCAGTATTAGCAACACCTTTTTTAGGTACTAGTTTAGAAAGTAACATCGTGTATCTAGGAGGTTTTTTTGTATAAGAGGAGTCTGTGTGAAATTGTTCACCAAAGCTAGGTCCTTTGTCAGTAGATTTACGTTGTACAACAGTTATTTGAGGATATTTTTTATTTAAACCTTTCAATCTTGGATAATTAGCTGGTTTACCAAATTTTTTTGCAAAATTAAGATAATTCCTTGAACTAAGTTTTTGTTTTGG
>CABZDY010000054.1 GCA_902524635.1 uncultured Pelagibacteraceae bacterium | reverse complement strand
GGCTGAAGCAGAATTACTAAAAGAAGAAAAAAGCAAACCAAAAAAAACTTGCGGTTGTTGTTAAATTCCTAAACTTTTTAAAGACTGAAATTCACCAATTTTAAAAATAATTGCATCTTCTTTTTTAAAACCATATTTTTCTGCATTATCTTTAAATCTAATTGGAGGTTCCATAATTGGCTCTAAAGATAAAACGAAAGTTCCCCAATGCATTCCTAATACTTTTTTGCTTTTTAGATCTCTGGCGATGCTTAGAGCCTCTTCAGGGTTAGTATGATAAGAAGATTTATCTTTATTTGGAGATAATGGATAAAAATTATAAGCACCAATATTAATAAAAGTTAAATCAATAGGCCCATACTTCTCACCTAATTCTTTATAAATATTTCCTACACCAGTATCACATGCAAAAAGTATTTTTTTTTTTTTATATTCGATTAAAAAATTTCCCCACAATGTTTTGTTAGTATCTGTCAAACTTCTTTTTGACCAATGCACCGCAGGAACTAATATTACTTTTAGATCCTCATTAATCTTAATTTCGTCATACCAATCCATTTCGTTCACATCTTTATATTTGTTTCTTGTAAAATATTTTCCAAGTCTTAAAGGAAGTAGAACCTTTGCATCTTTAAAAGGAAATTTTCTTATTGTTCTCATATCTTGGTGATCATAATGATTATGTGTCAGAAGAAATAAATCAGTTTTTGGAAGTTCATTTAAGTTTAAGGCTGTTTTGGTAAATCTTTTTGGACCAAAAATTAAAGGTCCTGCATTTTTTGAAAAGACTGGATCGGTTATTATTGTTGTATTTCCAAGCTTAATTAAGAAGGTTGCATGTCCTATCCAGCCAACATAATCGTCATTTTTTAGATTTTCTAAATCTGAAAGTACTTTTTGTTTTTCAATAGCGTGACCTTCGGGAATAGCCATATCAAGTTTTTTCTTTTCCTTATTAAATATTTTAAATGACCACTTAAAATTTGAGTTTCTCTCTGGCGATCCTTCAGGATTTCTAAAACTACCGTCTGGTAAATGATGATAAGGTGTTTTTTCCATAGCTAATGTAAAAGAATTATAAATAAAAAATATAATAATTAAAATTGTTAACTTTGACAATAATCTTTAGTTGTTTAAGGTTCTTTTGAAACACTCAATTGTATTTTTTAACAAACAAGCAATCGTCATTGGTCCAACTCCTCCTGGAACTGGAGTTAAAGCTTTTGCAACTTTTGAAACTTCTTCAAAATCAACATCACCTACTAAACCATTTTCTGTTTTATTTATTCCAACATCAATAACTATTGCATCTTTTTTCACCCAATTACCTTTTATAAGTTCTGGAATTCCAACAGCAGCAACAATAACATCTGCTTCTAAACATTCATGCTGCAGGTCTTTTGTTTTTGAGTGAGTAATTGTTACCGTACAATCTTCTTGAAGTAAAAGTTGTGCCATCGCTTTACCATTTAAGTTTGACCGCCCGATCATTACAGCTTTTTTTCCTGTTAAGTTAGGTTCTATTTTTTTTAATAAATAATAACATCCAAGAGGTGTACAAGGAATTGAACCTTGGTATCCAGATGAAAGATTACCAACATTCGTAGGATGTAAACCATCAACATCTTTATGTGGTGAGATAGTTTCTATAACGTGTTGCTTGTTAATATGTTTTGGAAGCGGCAATTGAACCAAAATTCCTGAAACAGTTTCATCATTATTAAGTTCTTCAATTTTGTCTAAGACTGTTTTTTCATCTACAGTATCTGGGTATTTAATAACTTCAGATTTTAAACCAACTTGCGTTGCTGATTTTTCTTTATTCCTTACATAAATCTGACTTGGAGCCAAATCTCCGATTAAGATTACTGTAAGACCTGGAACTTTGTTATACTTTTCTCTCAAGCCATCTACTTCTGTTTTTAATTCTTCTCTAAGTTCAGCCGATTGTTTTTTTCCGTCTATTAAAATCATGATTATTAAAAAATAAGTGGTGCTATGTAGAGTTTCATACACATTTCTACAAACCAGATCAACAAAAGAAGAATGATAGGTGATATATCAAAAGCACCTAGACTTGGCAAAAAGCCCCTTATTTTATTAAGTATTGGATCAGTAAGCTTATAAGTAAACTCTAATATTGAATAAACAAATCTATTTGAAGTATTTAAGACATTAAAAGCTATTAGCCAGCTTATTACAACATTAGCTATCACTACATAAGAATATAATTTTAATAATTGTAAAGCTAAGTAAAAAATAGCTATCATTTCTTCTCTACATATACAGAGGTGCTTGGAAAAGCAAAAGATGCTTTATTACCCTCAACTATTTCTTTAATTTTAATTGCTAGTCTTTCTTTAACCAACAACATTTCGGTCCAACTATTTGTTTTTGTATAACATCTTACATACATATCTATTGAGCTATCAGCGAATTTATCAACTCTTACAGAAACACCAACTTTAGTGTCATAATCTTCTGAACTATTTATAAAATCTTCTATCTCATTTCTTATAGTTTTTAATTGTTCAACGGTAGAGTCATACTGAAGTGTTATCGTCCAACTAATTCTCCAATTTGTAATTTGACTTTTATTAATTACAGCATTCTCTGCAAACTGGAAATTTGGAATAATTGCCAAAGACTTATCAAATTTTCTTATAACAGTTGATCTAAAACCTATTTTTTCAACCACACCCTCGATTATTCCTTCAACTTCAATCCAATCACCCATTTTAAATCTTTTTTCAACAAGT
>CABZDY010000053.1 GCA_902524635.1 uncultured Pelagibacteraceae bacterium | reverse complement strand
AATTGCAGCTAATTTTGTACCTAAAAATAGAAAAAAGATAATTTTTTGGGGAGTTGTTGGTGCTCTAGTTTTTAAAGTTCTATTCGCAGTATTTGCAACATATTTGTTCAAATTCTACTTTATAAAGATTTTAGGAGGGTTACTTTTAATTTGGATAGTCAATGATTTAAGAAAAGATCTTTTTCAAATTCAAAAGAAAGCAAAATCACCTACAAAAAAATCATTAGAACCTTCATTTGTAAAGGGCATGTATAAAGTACTCTTTGCAGATATCACAATTAGTTTTGATAACGTTATAGGCGTTGTTGGTGCTTCAAAGGGTAACTTTGGGTTTATGATTTTTGGTTTATTATTATCTGTAGTCCTTACTGGTGCAATGGCAACTTACTTAGCTAATTATATCCAGAAACATTTATGGGTTGTGTATATTGGTCTAGCATTTATTCTTTTAGTTGCAATACAGCTTATTATTGGAGGACTTGTAGATTTAGAAATTTTAAAGATTAACGAGGGATTTAAAAAGTATTTTTAGTAGGAATATTTAGCAGAGGGGTATGACCCAGTTTTTACATCTAATTTAAACTTTTTAACTGCATTTCTTACATTGCTTTTTAAATCAGTATATTTTTTTACAAATTTGATATTGGTATCTGTTAGACCCAATAAATCATCTGTAACTAAAATCTGACCATCACAAAAATTTGACGAACCGATTCCTATTGTGGGAACATTAATTAACTCTGTAATTTCTTTTGAAACTTTTTTCTCAACACATTCTAAAACAATTGCAAATACCCCTGCATCTTCTAAGGACTTAGAGTCTTTTAACAAATTTTTTTTTTCTAGATCTGTTTTACCTTTGTATCTAAATTTACCTCTTACAGTTTGTGGTGTTATACCTATATGACCCATCACAGGAATTTTAAATTTAATTAAATATTTTATAATTTCTATAATTTTTCTACCGCCTTCTAATTTTATTCCATCACATTTTGTTTCTTTCATTACTTTTTTACAATTTTTAAGTGCTTGAGATTTATTTTTATATGTATTGAAAGGCATATCTACAATCATTAAACTTTTTTTAACTCCTTTTCTTACACTCTTGGAGTGCTCAATCATCATTGATAAACTTACTTTTCTTGTGGTTTCAAAATTATATAAAACTGAACCCAATGAATCGCCCACAAGTATTAAATCTGTGTGATTATCAATTTCTTCTGCTATATTTTTTGAATAAGCAGTTAAACAAACTATTTTTGACTTATTTTTTTTTTTAAGAACAAGCCTACCCATTTTTGTAAGCATAAATACCTGATTACCAAGTGCCAGTATTTTCCATAGATTTCCAAGGTTCTATGGGTTCTAAGTTACCTTCTTGAAGAATTTCTACTGATATTTTATCTGGAGATCTAACAAAAGCCATGTGACCATCTCTAGGAGGTCTGTTAATTGTGTAGCCCATATCTTTTAATCTCTGACAAGTCTCATAAATATTATCAACTCTATAAGCTAAATGTCCAAAATTTCTAGATCCTTCACCTAAATTGTCTCCATCCCAGTTATAAGTTAATTCAATTTCTGCATTTTCATCATTTGGAGCTGCAAGGAAAACTAGCGTGTATCTTCCTTTTTCATTTTCCATTCTTTTTGTTTCTTTTAATCCTAAACCATCACAAAAAAATTTAAGTGAATCTTCAATATTTGATACTCTGATCATTGTATGTAAATATTTCATATGATTTACTTATATAGTCTTATTATTCCAATTCAATAGTGCTTGGTGGCTTTGAAGTAATATCATAAACAACTCTATTAATACCTCTAATATTATTTACTATTTGATTAGATATTGACTGCATGAAAGATTTATTAAATTGAAAGAAATCTGCTGTCATACCATCTTCTGAGGTGATTGCCCTTAATAAACAAAGATATTCATAGGTTCTATTATCTCCCATAACGCCAACAGTCTTAACAGGAAGTAAGGCTGCGTAAGCCTGCCAAATCTTATGATATAAATTATTGTCTTTTAAAGATTTGATAAAGTAATTATCTGCCTCTTTTAAAATTTTTATTTTTTCCTTAGTGATTATGCCAGGCATTCTAATTGCAAGACCTGGTCCAGGAAATGGGTGTCTGGATATTATTTCATTACCTAATCCAAGTTCTAATCCTAGTTTTCTAACTTCATCTTTAAAAAGATATTTAAGTGGTTCAACTAACTTAAGTTTCATTTTTTTTGGCAAACCCCCCACATTATGATGAGATTTTATTTTTGATGTTTGGCTTCCAGTTACAGACTTACTTTCAATTAGATCAGGGTACAAAGTTCCTTGGGCTAAAAATTTTACATTTTTAATTTTATTTGAATATTTTTCAAAAATTTTAATAAAAAGATTTCCTATTATTTTTCTTTTTTTTTCTGGATCAGAAATATTTTTTAATTTAGATAAAAATAAATTTTCTGCATTTATATAGATTAGATTAATTTTAAATCTCTTCTTAAATGTGTTTACAACTTGCTTTTCTTCATCTTTCCTAAGTAAACCAGTATTAACAAATATACATGTTAATTTTTTCCCTATGGCATTTGACAGTAATTTAGCAACTACACTGCTATCAACACCTCCTGATAGTGCACAAATAACCTTTGAATTTCCTACGCTATTTCTTACTTCATTTATTAATTTTTTTTTCTGATCTCTTGAAGACCAATTTTTAGTTAATTTACATATAGAAAATATAAAATTTTTAAGTATTAACT
>CABZDY010000052.1 GCA_902524635.1 uncultured Pelagibacteraceae bacterium | reverse complement strand
AACCATTTCTTTTCTAAAAGTGATAAAGCTTTAATTAAGTCCCTAAATAAATATATTAAAAAAGAAACTGCGTTATACTAGCGGAGAATTTCTTATAACTACTCCACCAACTGTTGGTTTTTTACAATTAGTTGTTGATGGATATGAGATAGGCATGTGATAAAAAGATCTGATTGCAAGAAATGCAAAAGCCTGGGACTCTATATAATCACCATCGAAATTTAAATCATCTATCAAGAATATTTGATTCTTAATTTTTCTTTTTAATAACTTCAATAAAAAATTATTATTTCTACCTCCTCCACAGATATATATATCACTAGTACCAATTTTTTTTGATATTAATTCAGATGTTATATCAGTAATAGTTGCTGCTCCATTTTCTATAGAAAGTCCTTTTGCAAAAGAAATATCGAAATCATTTGTATCTAATGATATTTTTGAATTAATTTTACTATAATAATAATTTTCTAAATATTGATCAAAAATAAATTTATCTGTTTTTCCTCGTTCTGCAAAATTACCATTTTTATCGAATAAATTATTTGAATTTTTTCTTATCCATTTATCAATTAAACAATTTCCAGGACCTATATCTCTACTAGAAATATTAAAATCTTTATCAATTTCAGTAATGTTAGCAATTCCACCAATGTTTAATATTGAAATCGGAATTTTTACCTTATTTTCCTCAAATAACGATTTTATTAATGCTTGATGGTAAATTGGTGTTAAAGGTGCACCCTGACCACCATTTTTGATATCATTTTGTCTAAAATCATAAACTACAGATTTATTGGTGATTTTTGATAAATAATCTCCCCTACCTAATTGTTTGGAAATTTTTTTATCTGGGTTATGATAAATAGTATGACCATGAAAACCAATAAGATCAAAGTCAATTTTTTTAGATAGTTTAATTGCTATATTAGCATGAAAATCAGTAATCTCTCTTTCTAAATCTTTAATATCTAATGAATATTTTAAAAGATCTTGAAGTTCTAAAATACTTTCTTTCAAATTGTGAATTTTATTTGTTAGATTTCTTGGGTAAGGATCAAATCTGTTATATTTGATATTAATATTATCTTTGCCATTAGAATTTATTATTGAAGTATCTACACCATCACCAGAGGTACCACTCATAAAACCAAGTGCAGATAAATTTTTCTTCATTCTTATTTTTTTTTATTTAAATATGTATATTGTAAGACTATAGACCCATGAATAATTTTTTAAAAGAATTTAAAGATAGAGGATACTATTATCAGTGTACTAATGATTTAGAATTATCTCATTTATTAAATAAAGAAAGTATAAATGCATACATTGGATTTGACAGCACAGCTCCTAGTCTTCACGTTGGTAGTCTTTTGCAAATAATGTGTCTCAGACTTTTACAAAAACATGGACATAGACCAATTGTACTTTTAGGTGGCGGCACAACAAGAATAGGTGATCCATCTGGGAAAGAAGAAACTAGAAAAATACTAACCGAAAAACAGATTGAGAAAAATATTAATAATATCAAAAAAGTTTTTACTATTTTTCTTAAAACGAATAATCCAAAATTAAAACCTATTTTTGTAAATAATTATAAATGGTTAAGTAAACTAAATTACATAAATTTTTTGAGAAATATTGGAAGACATTTTACTGTTAATAAAATGTTAACATTTGATAGTGTAAAATTAAGATTAGAGAGAGAACAATCATTAAGTTATATGGAATTTAATTATATGATATTGCAAGCTTATGATTTTTATGAACTCAATAAATCATATAAATGTAACTTACAAATTGGTGGATCAGATCAATGGGGTAATATTGTAAATGGTGTTGAACTTATTAAACGAGAATCTGGAAATGCAGCATATGGATTAACTACACCTTTAATAACTTTAACTTCTGGAGTAAAAATGGGAAAAACGGAAAGAGGAGCGGTTTGGTTGAATAAGGAGATGCTATCACCCTATGATTATTGGCAATTTTGGAGGAATACCGATGACCGCGATGTACTTAAATTTTTGAAAATGTTCACTGATTTATCCTTAAATGAAATTGAAAATTCAAAGCATAAAAATATTAATGATTTAAAAATTCTACTTGCAAATAATACTACAAAATTACTTCATGGGGAAAAAGAGGCAAAAAAATCAGAAATAGTTGCAAAAAATATATTTAAAGAAAATTCTTCTGGCGAAAATCTTCCTGGAATAAAACTCGGTAATGATATTTTATCAAAAAATATAGTTGAGCTAATTTCTTTTGTAAATAAGGATATCTCTAAATCAGAAATAAGAAGGCTAATTAAATCAAATGGAATTAAATTAGATAATAAAAATATAAAAGATGAAAAATATATAATAGATCCTAATTTATTCTCAGATAAAGGTTTTATTAAGCTATCTATAGGAAAAAAAAAACATTTTAAAATTACAAATTAACTGCCTTTTAGATTTTCTATGGTCCTAGTAATAAATCTTGGAGTTAGAGTTTTTATTGGATTGACTGTGCTTTTTAAATCGTTTGGTGGCCCCTTTATCTTAAAGCTCACACCGAACACCCCTTCGCCAATTTTGCTGCCTACCAAAATATTGCCTAGCACAGGAATTTTAGCGATCGTTTTATTAATAGTTGTTGCTGGTACAAGAGTACCCCTTAAACTGGTTATTCTACCTTTCTCAATGTAACCTTCCATCATTATTGAAATAGCAGGTCCAAGTGCATATAGCTCCTCTATTTCTATTAGATTATTTTTTGTAATAAAATCCATTTCAAACTTGTGAAATCTTATTCCTTCACCAGTCAATAGATCTGCAATTCCTTGTAAAGATGAAAGTGTCAGTATTTTTGCTAAAACCGGAACTTCCTTAACTTTAAAATTGGTAATTTTCAGATTAGATCTTGAGGTATTATCAATTTTTGTTGAGTTTAACTTTAATTCACCTTCCTCAAAACCCTTAATAAATTTGAAATTATTGATAAATGGTTTTGGTTCTTCAATAAATATATTTGTAATTTTTTCGTTTTTAGTTGTTGTCCT
>CABZDY010000051.1 GCA_902524635.1 uncultured Pelagibacteraceae bacterium | reverse complement strand
GCCATAAGCAATAATGTTCCTCCTGGAGTTTCATAAACTCCTCTCGATTTTATTCCAATGAATCTATTTTCAACTAAATCTACTCTCCCAATTCCATTTTTGCCGGCTAATTGATTGAGTTTATCCAAAACTTTCGCTGGAGATAATTTTTTTCCATTCAGACCAACTGGATCGCCGTTCTTATAATTAATTGTTATAAAACTTGCCTTATTTGCGGCTTTTTCAGGGGAAGTTGTTCTTTGAAATATAAATTCAGGTGCAGAATTTTTTGGATTTTCTAAAACTTTACCCTCTGTTGAGGTATGGAATAAATTATCATCTACTGAGAATGGCGGCGCTCCCTTTTTATCTTTAGGGATTGGTATTCCATGTTTTTTTGCATAATTAATGAGATCTGTTCTTGATTTTAATTTCCATATTCTCCATGGAGCAATTATTTTAATTTTAGGACCAAAGTAATGATATCCAAGTTCAAATCTCACCTGATCATTTCCTTTTCCTGTTGAACCATGTGAAACAGCATAAGCATCGAATTTCTTTGCAACTCTAATTTGATCTTTTGCAATAAGTGGTCTTGCAATTGATGTACCTAACAAATAAACACCTTCATAAAGAGCATGACCTCTTATCATTGGGTAGACATAATCTTTAACAAAAATATTTTTTAGATCTTGGATGATAATTTTTTTTACTCCTAATTTTTTTGCATTCTTTATAATTTTTTTTCTATCCATCTCCTGTCCAACATCTGCTGTGTAGGCTATTACTTCAGCATCATAATTTTCTTGAAGCCATTTAAGAATTATAGATGTATCCAAACCACCTGAATAGGCGAGCACAATCTTCTTTTGTTTTTTCATTTAAGTGCAGCTTTTTTTTGCGGCGTTATAAGCTTTTGTAAATCCCATTAATGAATAGTCATCAGTAGTTTGAGTACCACTTTGTTTATATGCAGTTATCATTAGTCTAGATGCCTTTTTCATTCTTTTAATTATTTTTTGTTCTGTTTTTCCGCTAGAAATCCAAGCAAATTTATTTTGTGGTAAATCAAATTCAAATTTAGACTTGCCCGATGTAGCTAAAATTGCATTTTGTGGATTAAAATCGTAACCAGATGTTATGCTCACTTCATCTGAAATTTTGTCTTCAGGTCTAAATGATACAAATAATCTAGCTTCTCTATTACTCGCTTTAGGAGATTGTCTAACTGGAACTGAATAAGCAAAACAGATTTTTCCAGTTTCATTAAAAACTGTAACTGCATTCCAATCTTTAAATGTACCTAATTTTGTTAAATCTTCAGACTGAGCAAAGGATATTGAAAATACTGATAATATAAACGTTTTTACAAATATTCTTTTAATTAAGGACATGGATTAGGATATTTTTTTTGAACATTATTTATTTCTTTTATTACTTCACTATCAAGATTCACTTTTACACTTTCTACGTTAGTTTTCAACTGCTCCATAGTTGTTGCTCCAATAATTACACTAGTCATAAAGTCTTGTACTTCACAGAATTTAATAGACATCTGACTCATATCTAGATCAAATTTTTGACTAATTTTGTAATATTCCTCTACTGCCTCAGATGTATTTGGTTTTCTATACCTTGTCCAAAAATCAAAATCCCTTTCCATCCTTGATCCTATTGGAAATTGTTTATTTCTATATTTTCCTGTTAAATAACCACTGGCCAAAGGTGAATAAGATAAACATCCTATATTTTCTCTTATAGATACTTCCGCTAAACCAACTTCATAAGACCGATTTAATAAACTGTATGGATTTTGAATTGACATCATTCTTGGTAGATCCTTATCTTTAGAAAGTTGAAGATAATTCATAACTCCCCATGGAGTTTCATTTGACAAACCGACATACCTAATTTTGCCCTCCTCAATAAATTTTTTTAAATTTTCCAAAACATCTTCAAATTTATTCCAGTCATTTTCTTTGTGTTCATAACCCAATCTTCCAAAGTTATTTACGTTTCTTTCAGGCCAATGCAATTGATAAAGATCAATATAATCTGTTTTTAATCTCTTTAGACTTCCATGCAGCGCATCCTCTAAATTCTTTCCAGTGAAGCTGTTCTCTCCATTTCTCATATATTTTCTGCTAGGACCACCCACTTTGGACGCCAGTATTACGTCTTTTCTTTTTTTTGTTTTTTCAAACCAATTCCCAATAATAGTTTCAGTATAACCATATGTTTCTGCTTTTGGGGGAACGGCATACAACTCAGCTGTATCCCAAAAATTTACTCCATTATCTAAAGAGTAATCCATTTGCTCAAATGCCTCATTTTGGGTATTTTGTTCACCCCAAGTCATTGTCCCAAGACAAATTGTACTCACATTTAGGTCTGTATTTCCTAGTTTTTTATAATTCATAATTTATGTAGTATTTGTTACATTTATTTTGACGACTTGAAAATCTTAAAAAAAAATCTTATATAAATAACATGGAATTCAATAAAGATAATATTTTAAATAAAGCAACAACTGCCAAACAAACTGTCGTAATGGATGAAGGCTTAAGAGCCTACATGCTTAAAGTTTACAACTATATGGCAACTGGTGTTTTGCTAACTGGAATAATCGCACTTTTATCATTTAAAATGTCTGTTGTAACAGATCCAAACGGAGCAATTGTTGGATTAACAGAATTCGGCAATACAATTTATTTATCAGGTTTAAAATGGATTGTAATGTTAGCTCCACTAGGAATTGTGTTTTACATGAGTTTTGGAATTAATAAAATGAGTGCTTCAAGAGCTCAGACAACTTTCTGGGTCTTTGCTGCATTAATGGGATTATCTCTTTCATCAATATTATTAGTTTACACAGGTTTAAGTGTAACAAGAGTATTCTTTATTTCTTCAGCTACATTTGGTGCAATGAGTATTTATGGTTATACAACAAAAAGAGATTTAACTAAGATGGGATCTTTTTTAATGATGGGTTTAATAGGAATTATAATTGCATCGGTGGTTAACATATTCTTAAAATCATCAATGATGTATTTTGCAATATCAATAATCGGTGTTTTAGTATTTGTTGGCTTAACTGCATACGATACACAGAAAATTAAAAACATGTATGCTGCATCTGACAGTGGTGAGCTAATGGGTAAGAAAGCTGTTATGGGTGCTTTAACTCTATACTTAGACTTTATAAACCTATTTATAATGCTTTTAAGATTATTT
>CABZDY010000050.1 GCA_902524635.1 uncultured Pelagibacteraceae bacterium | reverse complement strand
GTGGGCAAACAACCAATTGAATAATGTTCCTGAATTTTCTTGGAAGGGAAAAATCTTACCAGAGAAAGAACTTAGAGGTTACTATAGAGAGTGGGTTTATGGAGATAGAAAAGTTTTAAGAAAAAAATTTAAAAACGATAAAGATGGCTACAAAAGAGAAAAAAATAAGTTAAGGCATGCAACTGGACAAAAATTTTGGTGGAACCTTGAACTTTGTATAAGATATTCAGAGGCTTTAAAAAGTCAAAATCCAGTTTTAGCTAAACTCTGGTACTTTTGGGGAAATCATTTCGCAATTAGTGAAAAAGATTTTTTAGCACAATATACAACAGGAGCATATCAGCGAGAAATTATTAGAGCTAATATGAACCAAAACTTTGAAAAAATGGCTCAAGAGGCAACCAAAGGCTGGTCCATGATTCACCATTTGGATAATGAACAAAATATTGGTCCAAAAAGTCAAAGTGCAAAATGGGCCAGAGAAAAAGGAAAAAAAAGAGGTGTAAATGAAAATCATGCAAGGGAACTTTTAGAGCTACACACTGTTTCACCAAATTGTGGTTACTCTCAAGAGGATGTAATTCAAATGGCATATATTATGTCAGGTTGGAGACCCGAATGGGGAAAAAAAAGATTAGAAACTGGAGATGTCCATTTTGATCCTAATGCCCATCAACCTGGCTCAAAAATAGTTTTAGGTAAAAAATATAAAAGTGGAAGAAAAGGTTTATCAAATGCAATTACAGATTTAGTTAATCACCCATCATGTAGAGAATTTATAGCCATGAAACTTTGTAGATATTTAATTACTGATAATCCTACAAAAGAAATGATGGAACCAATTATAAAAGCTTGGGAAAAATCAGATGGTTTTTTGCCAGAGGTTCATAAGGCTGCAATTGAAGTTGCTTTCAATTATTCTGATCAATACAATAAATTTCAGAATCCTGAAAACTGGTTGTTACAAATGAGCAAAATGGCTGATGTTGATTTAATTCCATCTCCTGCATTTATGGATCTTTATAAAATTGGAAATAAACCTATCAGAGATCAAAGAGCATTAGAATACTTGATGGATGAGCTTGGTCAACATCCTTATTTAGCAAAACAACCAAACGGATGGTCAGATATTTCAGAGGATTGGATGTCACCAGAATTATTAATAAGACGACTAGTTTATGCAAGAGAGGCTTATTATAAAAAATCTGGCAATTCACAAACAAAGGAATTTTATGAGGAAATGATTGAAAAAAATTATGACAATCCAGGTGAAATTTTAAAAATTATAGGTCAACATAGAGAGCTTGTTCATAAACACGTAATATTGTTTAATTTACCGGAGACATTAAGATCATGAAGATATCAAGAAGAAATTTTTTAAAAGGTTCAGCTACTACATTATTTTTAGCTGGCTTTAATTTTCCTGTTTTAGCAAACACTAGCAAGAAAAAAAATCTTGTAGTTATAATGTTAAGAGGTGGAATGGATGGTTTATGTGCTGTTCCAATAATTGGAGATAAGAATTTTGAAAAAAGAAGAAAAGATTTAATTTTAGACAAAACAATAAAGTTAAATTCTGATTTTGCCCTTCATCCTAAACTAAAAAACTTTCATAATTTGTGGCAAAATAATCTAGCAGCGATCGTGCATGCAACGAATATTCCGTATACAAAAAGATCTCATTTTGATGGTCAAAATCTTATGGAAACAGGTGGTCATATTCCTTATTCAATAAAAACTGGTTGGTTAGGAAGAGGAATGAAATTAGCTGAGCTAAAAGGAGATGGTCTTGCATTGGCATTGCCAATGCCTTTACTCCTAAGAGGAATTCCTAGTAATGATAATTTTTATCCTTCCAAAAAAAGACTTCCAAGAACAGAACTTTTACAACTTCTAAAATCCGTCTATACAGATAAATCTGAGCATGATTTAGCTAATATGATGGAAATAATTGCAAACAGATCTATGATGAATAATGGAGGCACCTCTATGTCTAGAAAAAATTCATCTTTAGCATTAAAGGCAGGTCTAGAACTCAAAAAAATAAATGGTCCAAGAGTTGCTGTTTTTGAAGTTGATGGTTTTGATACACATGCTGCACAAGGTGGGGTGAATGGTTCTCACTCAGATAGCTTAATTGAAATGGACTCAATTTTTAAAAGTTTAGAAAAAGGTCTAGGATCAGAAATAGAACATACTTTAGTTTTAACTTTAACTGAATTTGGTAGAACCATAGAACAAAATGGAGGGCGTGGCACAGAACATGGTTATGGCTCAGCAATTTTCATGGCAGGTGGTCTACTGAAACAATCTCAAGTTTATTCTGATTGGCCTGGATTAAAGAAAAAAGAATTATTTGAAGGAAGAGATTTAAATTCAACAATTGATGCTAGATCTGTATACGCATCAGCTATTTCTACAGTTTTTGATATAGATTTTAAAAGAATCCAGAAAGAAGTTTTTTGGGGAGATAAGCTTCAAAATTTATCTGATAAATTATTTAAATCCTAATGAAAAAAAACCTAATAATTATATTTTCTTTAATATTTTTCATAAACACAAACGTCTTTGCAGAAAACGTAGATGCTTTGAAAAAATTTAAAAAAGATATTCTTGGTGAAGAAGCAAAGAAAAAAATGGGTCTTGCATATGACTCTTTGACAAAACATAAGCAAATACTTAATTACAATATAGATGAGGAAGCTGTAGAGATTACTCTCGATTATAGCATGAAAGGTCATTCTGAGGACTGGCATCTCTCAGATGATCAGGCTCAAAGGTGGGAATTTGTAACTAAAAAGAAAAATTACCACAAACTTGGTAAAGAAGTTTATATAAAATATACTTTTAAATTAAATGCTGGTCAAAATCATAATGCTAATATTTGGCAAGTGGTTGGAACAAAAAAAGGTGGTGAAATAATTTACCCCTCAATGCAAATTATGTACACCACCGATGAGGACGATCTTCCCAATAGAATGCAATTTTATTATAAACAAATAGAAGAAGTTTATTGGACAGATATTGACCCTGTAGCAAACAGATTTAAACAAAAGTTGTATAAATTCGATTTAGGGAGTTTAACTGCATTTAAAAAAGAATACAGCACTGCACTTTTTAAAATAAAACCATCTAAAAAAGATGATGGAGAATTTATAATGTGGTTAAACGATGAAAAAGTAATCGAATTTTATGGGCCGAACATGATTTTAGACAAAACTGGGGGTATAGCTTTTAAAATTGGTTTATATAGATATTGGAGTACAGCTTATGATCCAAATTCAATTGAACCATCAACTCTATCAATTAAAGAGTAT
>CABZDY010000049.1 GCA_902524635.1 uncultured Pelagibacteraceae bacterium | reverse complement strand
TAATAACTGATCCTGAGCGTGCTAAAGAGCACGTATTCAACATGGTAAGAAACCAAACTCTTAATTGTCACAGTGGAAAACAAATACCTTGTGAAATCGATTCAATTTGCATACATGGAGATAACGCAAGTTCACTTTCGACTGCAAAACAGGTAAGAGAAAACTTGATAAAAAATAATTTGGAATTAAAGCCTCTAAATAAAATGAAAAAATTTATATAATTATGATTAAAAAACTATTTACTCTTCTCATATTCTTTTTTTTAACTGTTGAAACTTTTGCTGCTGGAACAAGTTCATCAGATAAAAAGCCGAGCTATAAAAATGCTGTAAAAATAATTGAAGCAGCTAAGAAATATGAATCCAAAAATAAAATGGATAAAGCATTAAAAAGATACGAAAAAGCTCAAAAAATTTTATTAAAACTCGACAAAGAAAAACCCTTGCAAGCTGATACACTAAACTACCTAGGTTTTACAACTAGAAAACTTGGGGACTTTGAAGCGGGAGAAAAATATTATTTGTTAGGTTTGCAAGTTGATCCAAGGCATGTTGGTATAAATGAATACTTAGGTGAATTATATGTTGTAACCAACAGAATTGATTTAGCAAAAGAAAGATTGGAAATTTTGAAAAGCTGTAATTGTGAGGAGTATCAAGAGTTAAAAGAAATTATTGAAGGAACAAAAAAATCAAAATACTAATTGATATTTTGAATCATCTGTTCGGGCATCCATAAAGCGATTTGAGGGAACAGTACAATCAATAGAACTGCAAAAATCATTAATAAAAATAATGGAAAGGCACTTTTTGCTATAAACCCCATATCTTTGTTTGCCATTCCTTGTAGAACAAATAGATTAAAGCCAACAGGTGGTGTAATTTGAGCCATTTCTACAACAATAACTAAAAATATTCCAAACCAAATCATATCAAAGCCTGCTTGCCTTATCATTGGTTCAATTATCGCCATTGTAAGAACAACTGCAGAAATTCCATCAAGAAACATTCCGAGAATTATGTAAAAAATCATTAATACAAATATTAATACATATGGTGATAACTCCATATTCTGTATCCACAATGCTAGATTTCTGGGCAAACCTGTAAATCCCATAGCAAGTGACAAGAAAGTTGCTCCAGCTAAAATAAAAGCTATCATACACGAAGTTTTAGTTGCTCCAAGCAATGAATCTTTAAATGTCTTTAAAGTTAAACTCTTTTGAAAATAAGAGAGTATTAAAGCTCCAACAACACCTAAAGATGCGGCCTCAGTTGCTGTTGCTATACCAGTATATATTGAGCCTATTACTCCAAGTATTAATAAAATAACTGGAATTAATTGTTTGGATTTACCTAGTTTATTTAAAAATGAAAATTTTTGATAGTTAGTTGGCATTTTATTTTTATTTAATAAAGACCAAACAATTACATAGCCCATAAAGATCAGAGCAATCATTATCCCTGGAATTATTCCAGCTATAAAAAGTTTTGCAATTGATTCTTGAACAGTTACACCATAAATAATTAAAATTATTGAGGGTGGAATTAATAGACCTAAAGTTCCTGAACCTGCCAAACTTCCAAGCAAAATTTTTTCAGGATATTTTCTTTTTCTTAGTTCTGGAATTGACATTTTTCCAACTGTAGCAACTGTTGCAGCAGATGATCCGGAGATAGCGGCAAACAAGGCACAACCAACGACATTAACGTGTATCAAACCTCCTGGTAACCTCTGAAGCCATGGTGCCAATCCCTCAAATAAATTTTCTGACAATTTAGTTCTAAAAAGAATTTCACCCATCCACACAAATAATGGTAATGCTGTTAGTGTCCACGATGATGAGGCTCCCCATATAGTTGTGGCCATCGCATCTCCTACTGGTCTAGAAGTAAACAAAATCATACCTATTGAGGATACCCCAACCATACTGATGGCTACCCATATCCCAGAACCTAAAAAAAATAGTAAAACACTAATAAAAAAAAATGCTAATAAAATTTCAATCATACTTGTTAACTATTCTTAAAATTAATTGATGAAAGACACATATGAAAAATAATAATGAACCAATTGCTACACTTGATTGAGGTATCCAAATTAAAATCTCATCGGCACCTTCACTTCTTTCTTGAAACTCATAAGATATCTTTAACATTTTAAGAAAATAAAAGGCCATATATCCTGAAAAAATAGATGCAATAATTAAACTCCAAATTTCTAGAAACTTTTTTCTTAGATCAGTAGCTTTTTCTAAAAATAATGTGATCCTAATATGACCTCCATTTACAAAAGTGTATGAAAGTGCGAAAAATGAGGAAGCGGCCATACAGTAACCAGAATACTCAGCCAAACCTCTTATATAAAAACCAAACGTTCTTGAGGCAATTCCAGTTAAAATAAAAACTGCAATCAAAATTAAAAAAAATGCAGCGATATATCCAGAGAAATTATAAAGATTGTTTAAAGATTTATTAATTTTTTGTAACATAAAAAAGGCCGTTTTTTTAAACGGCCTTTCTCATTATATTAATTTTATTTGTAAGCAGCAAGTACGCTAGCTCCTGTTTTGCCAGCCTTTTTCTTCCATTCCTTTGCCATTTTTTTTCCAACTTTTTGGAAATGTTTTTCTAAATCAGCGTTTACTTTACCTACAGTCATACCCGCAGCAGCTAAAGCTTTTTTATCTTCAATATTTCCAACTCTAGAAAGCATCCACCCTTGTTCTTCTGCAGCAGTTGCTTCTTTCATAATTAGTTTTTGAGTATCTTCATCTAGTTTGTTCCAAGATCCTCTATGAGCAACTACCATATTTTTTGGGAACCAAGCAGCTATATCATAGAAATATTTTACTCCGTTCTCCCAAATTTTACTATTTTTTCCAGTAGTTGGTGAAGTAATCATACTCTCAACTGCTCCAGTTGAAAATGCTTGACTTATTTCTGCAGCTTCAATTTTTGTTGGAGCCATACCAGTAAGTTCCGCAATTCTAATTGTTGCTGAATTATAAGCTCTAAATTTTAAACCTTGTAAATCTGAAACACTATTAATCTCGTTTTTACTATACAAACCTTGTGCAGGCCATGGTACAGCATACAAAAATACCAATCCTTTTTGACTCAAGCTTTCTATGATTGCTGGTTTCGATGCTTGGTAAAGTTTCATAGCATCATCATAAGATGTTGCTAAGAATGGTTGTGAATCAATCTCAAGAATAGGATCTACTTTTCCAAGAGCCGACATAAATCTCTCTCCCATTTGAGCTTGACCTGTTCTAACGGCTCTAAAGATTTCTCCACCTTTAAATAATGATCCTCCAGGGTGAGTTACAATTGTTAATTTACCTCCACTTTTTTCTGAAACGTTTTTAGCGAATTCTGCAGCATTAGCTGAA
>CABZDY010000048.1 GCA_902524635.1 uncultured Pelagibacteraceae bacterium | reverse complement strand
AATAAATATGGACAACGTAATCAATATAAATAAAAAACAAAGAATAAAAACTCCCCTTGATGGATCATTTGCAAAAGTATGGATCGAGTTTAAAATACCGGATCTAACGAGAAATGTTCCACTCATACTTAATGAAAAAGTTGTAATTGATAAAATTACTGCCCAAGAATGAAACATTTCTCTTTTCTCTAAAATTAAAATAGTGTGAAATAATGCTGTTAGACAAAACCATGGCATAAGGGATACATTTTCAACTGGATCCCAAAACCAAAAACCTCCCCATCCTAGTTCATAATATGCCCATATAGATCCTAATAAAATTCCAATAGATAAAAAAATCCATGAAACTAATACCCAATCCTTTATATGCTTAGCCCAAGTTTTATTTACAGAGCCTGATATTAAGGCAGCGAGTGAAGAAGAAAAAATAATAGATGTTCCAACATATCCTAAATATAATATTGGTGGATGAATTGCTAATGCGGGGTCTTGAAGTATTGGATTTAAACCAGTTCCCTCGTTTGGAATTGGAAATAAACTCATAAAAGGATTTGAAGTAAAAAGAATAAATAACAAAAATCCTAAAATTATTATTTCCTGAAAAAATAAAGTTAGAATTCTATATTTGTTTGAAAGATTTTTTGAAGTAATTGTAAAAATTAGTAAAAATTTTGATAATACTAATAACCAAAGAAGTAAACTGCCCTCGTGGTTTCCCCATGTTCCTGAAATTTTATAAAATAAAGGTTTAGAGGTATGAGAATTATTATAGACTGTCTCATTGCTAAAATCTGAGATTATAAAAGCTATTATAAGAGCAATGAAACTTATTATAATCATTAATGATTGAATAGAAATTAGTGAAAAAATTCTTCCACTAACGTTTATATTATTTCGATTTAATAATATCGGAGATTGAATGATTATTAAAATAGACGACAGTAAAGCAATGTAAAGTGAATAATTTCCAATTTGATTTAACATTAATTGCTCTCTTTTATTGCCTCTTCCACTTCGGGTGGCATGTAATTTTCATCATGTTTTGCTAAAATTTTAACAGCAGTTAAAAAATTACGATCTTTTAAAAAACCTTCAGCTACAACTCCTTTTCCCTCCTCAAATAAATTTGGAACTGAGCCACTATAATTAACGATTAATTCATTTTTAAAGTCTGTGATAACAAAGTTAACTTCTGACTGATTTACATTAATTGATTTCTCTTTAACCATACCACCAACCCTTATTTTTTTTGGCGTCAACTCTGTTAAATTTTTTATTTCTGTAGGTGATTTAAAATAAACAACATTTTCCTCAAGTGATTTAAAAACTAAAAATATAATTAAGATTGATGAAAAGAATATAGATAATATAAAGATGGCTCTTAGTTTAACTTTTTTACCATACATGAAAATAAAAATTAAATTTTAGATGCAGATGAAGTAGCTAGTATTTCTTTATAAGTTTCTTGTTTTTTTGCTATTTCAATTTTATCAGTCTCTAAACTTTCAAATCGAGCTCTAAATTTCTTTTGCTCTTTAACTAATTGAAGTTTGATGACTAAATATAAAGTACAAAAACAAGAAAGAGTAAATGCAAAAGAAGACCATACATAGAGACCGTATCCATTCATGTATAAAACTTCGTTAATCATAATCTATCTAATCCTTTGTTTTTTATTTTTATCAGTTCTGTATTATATTTCATCAAAAATATCAAAAGCGAAAAAAGTGCAAATGCCGCAGTCATTATACCTAAAGGTAACAGCATGGAAGCATGAATAGAAGTTTCTGTAAAAATATTTACTGAAGAAGGTTGGTGCAATGTTGACCACCATTCAACTGAAAATTTGATTATAGGGACATTTATTAAACCTATTATTGCTATGTACGAACTAATCTTTACAGCTTTTTCCTCATTGTCAGTTACCCTCCAACTTAGAAGAAACATCAAATAGAAAAAAGCAAGTAATAACATTGATGTTATTCTCGCATCCCATGCCCACCAGGTTCCCCAAGTAGGTTTACCCCAGATGGATCCTGTTACCAAAGCAATAACATTAAAGACAAAACCAGATGGTGCTAAGCTTTTTGTTATTAATGAAAGATTCTTATTTTTAAAAACTAAAATACCAAATGACAAAACAGCAATTAAAGAAAAAATTCCAAGAGAAATCCAAGCTGCCGGAACATGTACGTACATAATTCTCACTGAGTCACTTTGTTTATAGTCTTCAGGAGAGAGTATTAATGCCTCAACAAGACCAATGCTTATAATTACTAAAAAAATAATAAATACAAACTTTTGTGTTTTATTTATTATTTTTAATAAGTTGTTTGGTTTTAAATAGTTAATCATTTTCTGTTATCTATAGCACAAATTTAAATTATAAAAATTTTTCTGGTGGGTTATTCTGACCAAGAACACAGAGGGAGATAAAATAAATAGGATTAAAGCATCCTTGGTCAAAATATTATTTATTTTAGTCATAATCTGTGACGAAGATTTGCACGAAATGTGTTTAAAAAATGTAAATATGTTTAGTTAGAAGGTTTAAAATAGCCTGAACCCTTTTTGCCTGTAAATATCTCGTTAATTAGAGGGTGCTTAATCGGTTCATCTGAGTCATCCACCAATAAATTTTGTTCAGAAACATATGCTTCATATGTGATTTCATCATTTTCAGCTAACAAATGGTAAAATGGTTGATCTTTTCTTGGTCTCACATTTTTTGGTATTGATTGATACCACTCCTCTGAATTATTAAATTCAAAGTCAACATCATATATCACACCTCTAAAATCAAAGTGCTTATGTTTTACTACATCGCCAATTGAAAATTTGCCTTTTTGAATGCTCACTACTTAAATATGGATATTTAAAATTAAAAATCAATAAAAAAAATGTGAATGTTTTATTATTCTGCTATTATGTAGCAGTGAATAAATCTATTTTAAAATTCGTAACTGATTTAGGGCCTTTAGTAATATTTTTTTATTTTTATTATAACAATGATAAAAATTTAATTATTGCAATTCCTCCACTTATAGTTGCAACAATTATTGCTGTTTTAGTTGTTTGGGTTATTGAGAAAAAAATTCCAAAAGTTCCACTTATTAGTGGAGTATTGATAACAGTATTTGGTGGTCTAACAATTTATTTTGATGATCCTATATTTATTTACATGAAGCCAACAATTATAAATATTTTGTTTGGTCTTGCATTAATGTTTGGCAAATACTTTACAAACGAGCCAGTTTTGAAGAAATTACTTGGCAAATCTATGCCCTTAAGTGATGATGGTTGGGAAATTTTAAATAAGAGATGGATGTATTTCTTTTTTGCTCTAGCAATTTTGAATGAAATAATCTGGAGAACTCAAACGGAAGAATTTTGGGTAAACTTTAAAGTTTGGGGAATGTTACCAATAACCTTTATTTTTACTGCATTTCAAATAGGTCTTATAAACAA
>CABZDY010000047.1 GCA_902524635.1 uncultured Pelagibacteraceae bacterium | reverse complement strand
TTAATTCTCCGATTACATTATTATCTTCATCTACTAGATCCATTGAGCCATTAACACTTATTTCCTTGGCATCAATTTTTACTCCCATAAGTTTTTTTTTAACTCCTTCAGCTTTAATTTTTTTAAGTTTTTCTTTACCTAGGAAATCAACATCACTATCTATATTTACATACTTATCAAAACCACACTCATATGGATTATCTCCATTATCCATGTCATTTCCATGAGAGAGTAATCCACTTTCAATACGTTCGATTAAGTTAGGGCCTCCTGGCTGAACATTAAATTCTTTACCAATTTCAAATAGATGATCGTATAATTTTAAACCGGAGTCATTGTGTTCAACATAAATTTCATAACCACCTTGTTTAGACCAACCAGATCTCGCAATTAAATGCTTATCACCACCGAATTCAAAATAATCAAAACCAAAAAATTTAAGATTTGCAATTTTTTCCCCAAAAACTTTTTCCATTAATTTAAATGACTTTGGACCTTGCACTGCCATAATATCAATATCAGGTTCAATAATGTTAACATCAAAATTTTTTCCAATTGCTAATCCTTTTGCAAATAATATTACATCTGTATCAGCTATCGAAATCCACCATTTATTTTCGTTAAACTTCAAAACAACTGGATCATTAATTAAGCCAGCATTATCATCTATTATTGGACAGTAATAACATCTTCCCTCTTTTGATTTTGATAAATCTCTACAAGTCATCAACTGAACTAATTTTGCAGAGTCTTTTCCCGTAATTTCTACTTGTCTTTCAGCAGCTACATCCCAAATTTGAACATTTTCTTTTAAATGATGATAAGAATCTTCTACTGAACCAAATGCTGCTGGGAGCAACATATGATTATAAATACTGTAAGCAGTGACACCCTGTTTTTCAATTCTAGAGGTATAAGGTGTCCCTCTAAGTCTTCTTGATTTAGCTATTAAAAAAGTTTTCATTTTTTTGAGCATTACTGCCATCTTATTTGATTTTTGTAAAGAAACTATATTAGTTTAATTCTTTAGCTTGTTTTCTCAGCTCAAACTTTTGAATCTTTCCAGTAGATGTTTTTGGTAGAGGAGCAAACACGACTTTTTTAGGAAGTTTAAATCCAGCAAGAGTTTCCCGACAAAATGTAATAATTTCCTCTTCTGAGCTTGATTTACCCTCGATTAATTCAACAAAAGCACAAGGTGTTTCACCCCATTTCTCATCAGGTTTTGCTACAACAGCTGCTAGTGATACGGCGGGATGTTTTGATATAGTATTTTCTATCTCAATAGATGAAATATTTTCCCCACCTGAAATTATAATATCTTTTGATCGGTCTTGAATTTTTATGTAACCACTTGGGTGAGTTACAGCTAAATCTCCAGAATGAAACCAACCTCCATCCATTGATTTTTCTGTTGCTTCTTTGTCTTTAAAATAACCTTTCATTACAACATTTCCTCTAATCATTATTTCACCCATTGTTTTACCATCATGAGGAACAGGCTTCATGGTTTCAGGGTCCATTACAATAACACCCTCTGTATTAGGATACCTTACTCCTTGTCTTGCTCTAATTTCGTTTTGATTATTTTGATCTAATTCATCCCATTCTTCATTCCATGCACACTGCAAAATATGACCATAGGTTTCTGTAAGACCATAAACATGCATTACTTCAAAGCCTAACTTTTGCATTTTTTCAAAAATTATACTCGGAGGAGGGGCGCCTGCTGTTAATACATACACCTTTCTTTTTAATTCTTTTTGCTGATCCTGAGGTGCATTAGCTAACATATTTAAAACTATTGGTGCTCCACCAAAATGAGTAACTTCATACTTATCAATTAATTCAAATATTTTTTTTACATCAATATTTCTCAAACAAATTACTCGACCATGTATCATTGACATTGTCCAAGGATAACACCATCCATTACAATGAAACATTGGTACTGTGTATAAAAAATTTAATTGATTAGGCATATTCCATGCAACTGCACTTCCTGTTGCCATTAAATATGATCCTCTATGATGATAAACAACTCCTTTTGGGTTACCAGTTGTTCCAGAAGTATAACCTAATGCAATAGCTTGCCACTCATCTTTTGGCATTTTCCATTTAAAATTTTCATCTCCAGAATTTAAAAACTCCTCATATTCCAACGATCCTATATTTTTAGAATCGGTTAGGTTTGCATCTTTATCATTTATATCAATTATAGTAATTTTTGAATTAACTTCCTCTAAGGCTTTTTTTACTACATCATGAAATTGTCTATCTACAATTAGCACCTTTGCTTCACTGTGATTTAAAATGTAACTAATTGTTTTAGAGTCTAATCTTGTATTAATTGCATTAATAACTGCTCCAACCATTGGTATTGAGTAATGAGCTTCAAATATTTCGGGTGTATTAAAAGCTAAAACAGATACAGTATCGCCTGTTTTAATTCCTAATTTATCTAATGCACTAGCAAACTTAATACATCTTTTGTAAACTTCACTCCAAGTGTATTTCCTACTTTCATAAACTACTGCTTCGTAGTTTGGATAAATATCTTTTGCTCTTTCTAGAAATGATAAAGGGGTTAATGGAACATAATTGGCATTGTTTTTATCCAAATTTGTTTCATAAGGGTTCATTCTAATTAAATTTGTAATTCATAATATAATTACTTCCAGTAGTTGCAGTAATAAAACTACTTTCTATCCTAGGAAGTACTCTATTAAAGAAAAATTTGGCAGTTTGGATTTTGTCCTCATAAAAATCTTTATTGCTTTCGTATTCTTTGAAGGAAACTTCTAGAACTTTTAGCCAAGCATGCCCAGTCGCAACTAAACCAAGAACTTTTAAATAGTCATTACATGCTCCACTTGCATCTTCTGGAGAATTTTTTATTTTTTCCTTCATCCAAACAGTAAATTTTGACAAAATATCAAGATGATAGTTAAGTTGTTTTACAAAAGGTTCGGCTTTTTCGTCAGTTATTTTAATCTCGTCTTTAACCAGGTTTAGATAGTTTTCAATAATATCACCATTTTTGGTGATCAGTTTTCTGAAGACTAAGTCAGCAGCTTGAACTGAGTTTGTTCCTTCATAAATAGGAGTAATTCTGTTGTCTCTGTAGAATTGTTCAATACCTTGATCTTTCGTAAATCCATACCCTCCATGAATTTGCATTGCTTCACTTGTTATCTCCATTGCATTGTCCGTGAAGAGCGATTTAACAACTGGAGTCATTAATGAAACAAGATCTGAGGCTTCTTGTTTTATTTTTTCATCAAAATGATTTAAGCTAACTTCAATTTGTTGAGACAGCCAGAAACTCAAAGCTCTTTGTCCCTCTATCATGGACTTCATACTCAAAAGTGACCGTCTAATATCAACGTGATCAATAATAAAATCTGCACCATTATTTGATTTTGAATTAAATGCCTTACCTTGTTTTCTTTCTTTGGCATAAGTAAGAGAATTTTGGTATGCAATTTCAGAAATGCCTAATCCTTGAATCCCAACGATAATTCTCTCCAAATTCATCATTGTGAACATAGAGTTAAGGCCTTTGTTTTTAGGTCCAATCATATAACCAACAGCATCATCAAAATTTAGTACACATGTTGCAGACCCTTTAATACCCATTTTGTTTTCTATTGAACCTGTTGAAACTCCGTTTCTTGGCCCGACTGATCCATCTTTATTT
>CABZDY010000046.1 GCA_902524635.1 uncultured Pelagibacteraceae bacterium | reverse complement strand
TTAAATTTTTTTTCAATATACCAAATTAATAGAAGTTTAATATTAAATAAGAAAAAGAAAAAAAAACTTAATATAATTATGGTTGGCTCTTTAGCTGGAATTGAAACTGTTGGATATTTGGGATACTCTGCTGCAAAAGGTGTTTTATTTAGTTACAACAAAAATCTGAGCAAATATCTAAGAAAAGAAAATGTAATATCTAAATTAATTATTCCATCTTTTTTTCATTCCACTGGGGGGTCGTTGGATAGGTTAAAAAAAAGAAAACCATTAATATTTAGAGAAATAAATAAAAAGAAACCTCTCTCATCAAATGATCTTATTAAGACTATAATTTATCTACTAAAAAAAGATTCAGATATTCTTAATGGATCATCAATAAACCTTTCTAAATTTATGTCCACTGGAGTATATTTTTAAACTATAATATATTTTAATGAAATTTAGTTCAAAATCAGAGAAAAAAATTCAAAATCAATTTTTAAAAAAAGGTTACTATGTTTTCAATATTAAAAATAAATCAAATCTCAATATTATAAAAAATAGAGTTATTAAACTATCAAAAGCTTGGTTAAAAAAAAAATCAATTAAAGTCAAAAATATAAGCTTATTTTTAGATAATTTACATAATTATATAAACCCTAGAGACTTGAATGAATTTAGAATGCATATTTACAATGAAATTAATAATTCTAAAGATTTTCAAAAATTATATTACACACTCGGTAAAGATTACATTGATATTTTATGTGGTAATGAATTAGTTATGCAAAGAAGATGTAATTTAAGTATTCAGCTCCCGAAAGATGATAGTTCGTTATTGCCACTACATGCAGATGTATGGGTTGGAGACTCAGAATATGAGATAGTTTTTTGGCTTCCATTAGTTAATGTTTATAAAACTAAAGCGATGTACATTTTATCACCTGAAGATAATTTTAAATATTCAAAAAAATTTTCAAAATTTAAATCCACAGAGCAAATATTTAAGAAAATTAAAAATAAATTAAAATGGATCAAAGTTGACTTTGGACAGGGTTTGCTTTTCACTCAAAATCTAATGCATGGAAATGTTGTGAATAAAGAAAATTCAACAAGAATAAGTTTTAATTGTAGGTTTAAATCAGCATTTTCACTTTATAGAGATAAAGAATTAGGATCTTTTTTTACCCCAATTACAATAAAACCCACAACAATAATTGGAATGGATTACGAATTTCCAGATGCCTAAAGATAGATTTTATAGAGGATATGTGTCTTCAAGAGAAATTAATGGAAATATAATTCCTCAATCTTTGCAAAATCTTAAAATTAGAGACTATGCAAATTCAAAAAAATTAGGTTTTAAATTGAGTATCACAGAGCATAAAACAAAAAATGGATTTTTTGCTCTCAATGATTTAAAGGAAAAAATTAATAAATTTGATGGAATAATTTTTTTTAGTATTTATCAATTACCAAAAATAAAAAAATTACGAAGGAGATATCTAGAGTATTTTATTAAAAAAAAAAAAAAATTATTTTTCGCATTCGAGGATTTGAAAGTTAATAGTATTAAAGATATCAGTGAAATTGAATTAATTTTTTCAATTTCAAGAAAAGCAACTAAGTTAAATTCAATTTCTGCAAAGTCTTAATATTTACAAATTGTTCATTAAAGCTATCTTTTATCAAATTTTTCTCAAAAGCTTTACATAAATCATGAACAGCATCTTCGATATTTTTTTCGATTTTAAAATTGAGTACATCATTAATTTTATCTGAGGTTATTCTATAAGATCTGTTATCGTCATTTTTAGAGTAGTTTAATTCAATTTCTTTGTTTGTGTACTGTGGTACAATTTTAGCTACAATTTTAGCTATTTCTTTGATCTTTAAATTTTGACTACCTGCATTAAATATTTCACCATTGAATTTATTCGTGTCCTTAAATATCAAATAATCGTACAAATTACACATATCGTCAATATGAAGGTTAGGTCTATACTGTTCACCACCAAAAATATTTATGTAATTTTTATTATAAGCAAAATTAGTTAAAATATTTACAGAAAGATCAAAGCGCATTTTTTCACTATATCCACAAACTGTGGCAGGTCTGATAATTATACCATGAAAATCGTCATTAATGTTGCTTTGTAGGATTGGTTCACACAAGCCTTTATATTTATTATAATCTGTTAACGGAACAAGTTTGTGAGTTTCATCAACTCTTGGGCTTTCGCTTACACCGTATACAGAAGATGAAGAAGCATAAATAAATTTTTTAATATTATTTTTTTTAGAGGACAAAACTAGATTTTCAAAACATTCATAATTAATAGTTCTTGAAATTTTAGGATTAAGCTCAAATGAGGGATCATTCGATAAGCATGCTAAATGTATCACAATATCAATTTTGTTATTTTTTAATATTTCATTAAATTTATCTGAATTTCTTATATCCTCTTTTATGTATGTATAATTTTTGTTATTAAAGGGTAGGTGCTTATCTCCAAAAAAAGATAGATCATAATTATATATATGCATGTCATCATATTTTTCTAAGAGAAAGTAGGTTAATCTTGAGCCTACATACCCAGAGCCGCCAGTTATTAAGATTTTCATTGGGATTTATTTAATATATATATTTTTTTAAAGCAATGAAAAAGAATTTAATTTATTTATTAAATTTACTAAAAACTTATCAAGGAATATCGTTGATATTCTTTGGTTTACCTATAAGCATCTTAATAAGAATAATAAGTCCGATTATTTTAATTCGAATTATGCATATCAATGCAGGCAGGATTGGTGAATTTATTTTAAATCCAGCAATTTATCTTTATCAAAAAGAATATAAGATAAATTCAACAAGCCAAAAATCATTAGATATATTTTATTTAGAGGAAAAAGTTATAAATTCATTTCTTTTAAAAATGCTTAAAAGAAAGATTAATATAGGATATACAATTTTATTAAGGCCAATTGATAATGCCCAGAAATTATTAGACAAAATATTTAATTCTGGGGAAAAATATAAACCATTTATAAATAGAAAGTTTAAAACACATTATATTGATTGTTTTCCATATAGTAAAAAAAATATATATTTTACCGCAAAAGAAATTAAAAGAGGCAAAAAGGAATTATTTGAAAAATTCGGAATAGACGAAAACAGCAAATTCGTGTGTTTTCTTATAAGAGATCAAGCTTTTCTAAAGAAAAAATATCCAAGTTCAAACTTTGATTATCATGAATACAGAAATATGAAACCTCAAAATTTTTTAAGTGCAGCCGAGGAACTTACGAAAAGAGGATATTATGTTTTTAGAATGGGTAAAATTCAAGAGGCTGTATTTGAAATTAAAGGCAACAATAAAGTTATTGATTACGCAAATTCAGATCACAAAAGCGATTTTTTAGATATCTACATGGGTGCGCATTGCTCGTTTTATTTAACAACTATGTCAGGTCCAGATAATTTGCTTCCACTATTTAATGTTCCATCAATTGAATTTCCATTAAATTTAGGAGGAACCCGACAATTTAATAATTATTTAATATCACCAAGAATTTTTTATGATGAGAATAACAAAAAACTATCTTTGAAAGAATTATTTGAGAAAGATTTAATTTTAAGACAAAAAAAACATGAATTTGATAACGAAAAAGTATTACCCAAAGACCCCAAATCTGAAGATATCAAAGATCTAATTATCGAAATGGATGATCATATTATTAATTCAAAACCATATTCAGTTTTAGAAAATGATCTAAATAAAAAATTTTGGAAAATATTTTCAGACTTATATGAAAAAGATCCAAAAAATAAAAATGAAATAAGTATTAAAGGCAAATATATTGCACTGTCTAGGTT
>CABZDY010000045.1 GCA_902524635.1 uncultured Pelagibacteraceae bacterium | reverse complement strand
ATAGTAGAATTTTTAATTTATGATGTCTTTCATATGTACATAATTGGTAGTCTTCTGACATAAAAAATAGGTGGTCTTTTTTGAAGCGGTCGAGGTTTTTTAATGGAAATAACTGATTTCCAAGTATAAAAAATAATTTCATTAATTATTATATGTCAGAAAAATATCTAATTGTCGGTGCGACAGGTTCTATCGGATCCAATTTAGCAGAGCAAATGTATTCTTCTGGTAAAGAAATTCATTTAGTTGGAAGAGATGAAAGTCAACTTAAAAATTTAGCTGAGAAATTGAACTCTTCTTATACTGTGGCAGATGTATTACACGAGGGGTTCGTGGATACAATTAAATCAGACATATCAGAAATCAAAGGTGTAGCATATTGTGTTGGATCTATAGATTTGAAGCCTTTAAAGATGGCAACTGAGAATGATTTCAATAAATGTATGAAACTTAATTTTTATTCTGCGGTGGACTTAATCAAAGGATATCAAGATAACCTAAAACAAAATAATGGTTCAATTGTTTTATTTTCAACAGTTGCAGCTCAAAGAGGTTTTACAAATCATTCAATAATAGCATCAACCAAAGCGGCTATTGAGGGACTAACTGTATCATTAGCAGCTGAATTTGCTCCAAACATAAGAGTTAATAGTGTTGCTCTAAGTTTAACTAATTCTAAGATAGCTCAACCAATGTTAAAAAATACAGCAATTGCTCAAGGAATAGCTAAAGCCCACCCACTTAAAAGACTAGGTGAGGGTAAAGATGGAGCAGCTTTAGCAAAATTTTTACTTACCGAGGAAAGTTCCTGGGTAACGGGTCAAATAATTGCAGTTGATGGTGGAAGATCAAAACTTTCATAAAGTGAAAAAAATAATATACGTTTTAATTTTTTTTTTCGTATTTTCCCCAAAATCGTATTCACAAAACTTTAAATTAGAAAAATTAGTTAACCTAGATTCACCTTGGGGATCCTCTTTTATTAATAATAATGAAATAATAATTACAGAAAAAAGTGGCAAAATAAAAATTGTAAATATTTTATCTAGAGAAGTTCAAGAAATTAGTCATCAACTTAACTTTGTTGTCCATGGTCAAGGAGGCTTATTAGATATTATTCATAAAGACAATAATGTTTGGATTTCATATACTGAAGATAGAGGTGAATATAAAACTAGCACTTCTATTGCAAAAGCAGAATTTAATAAGAAACAATTAAACTTTAAAAATATTTTTCAAGCAAATCCCCCAATAGACTCTGGTTATCATTTTGGATCAAGATTAGTTATCAAAGATAATTTTATATTTGCTTCTGCGGGTGAGAGAGGACAAGGTATGATTGCACAAGACGCCTCAAAGCATCCAGGTAGTATTATAAGAATTCATTTAGATGGAAGTATACCAAAAGATAATCCAAAGTTTGAGGGTATGGTAGATTGGTTGCCAGAGATTTATCAAATTGGAATTAGAAATCCTCAAGGGATGGCACTTTCTGAATTTGATGGAAAAGTTTACATGAGTAATCATGGGGCAAAAGGTGGAGATTGGTTCGGAGAAGTTAAAAAAGGTGAAAATTATGGATGGAAAATTTTAGGATGGGGAGGAACCAATTATTCTGGAATTCCAATTGGCCCAAAATGGAAACCTGGATTTACAAAAGCTATTCAATATTGGGTACCCTCAATAGCAACTAGCGCAATAACTATTTATAAAGGTGAAGAGTTTAATGAGTGGAATAGTCATGCTTTAATCACTTCTTTAAAAGATAAATCCTTAAGAAAACTGATATTTGATGACTTATCAAATGTAAAAGAAGAGGTTATTTTTAAAAATAAAATTGGGAGAATTAGAGACATTCAAGTGCATCCCTCTAACGGAAAAATTTATTTTTTATCTCAAGATGCTTTATGGTTAATGCAAAGAAAATAGTATATATTAAAATTTATGGATGATGTCGTCATAGTTGGTGGAGGTATAATAGGCGCTGCAACTGCATACTTTTTATCAATGGAAGGTAGAAAAGTTAAGGTAATTGAGAGAGACCCTACATATAAGACTGCCTCATTTCCTTTATCTTTAGGTGGATTTAGAAGACAATTTTTTCAAAAAGAAAATATACTTTTAGGTAAATTTGCTAGAGAATTCATCTTTAAAATACCAGAATTATTAAAAACAAAAAAAAATCCAAACCCAACGGCAAGCATGGTTCCTAATGGATACCTTTTAATGTTTGGACCAGAACATGCAGAGGAACAATATAAAGCTTTGGAAAATCATAGAGAATGCGATGCTGGTACTAAAAATATTAAAGGTTCAGAATTAAATAAAATTTTTCCATATATAAATAACGAAGGTATAGAAACAGCTACATATACTGATAATAAAAGTGAAGGTTGGATTGATCCTTTTATGTTTCATAGTGCTTTAAAAAGTAAAGCAATTGAGTTAGGCGCAGAGTTTCTTAAAGGTGAGGTTAAAAATTTGTCAGAGATAAATGCAAAAACTATCATTTCAGCAGCAGGATGTTGGACTAAAGAATTGTTATCAGATATTCCAGTTGAACCACAAAAGCACACTGTATTTCGAGTTAAATGTCCAAAACATTTTCCTGATATGCCACTAACTGGAGATTTAACAACAGGTGTATATTGGAGACCAGAGGGTAAAGAGTTCTTAGCAGGTTCACCTATATCTGTATTTGATGCGAAAGATTTAGAACCAGCATGGAATGATTTTGAAGAATTAGTTTGGCCTGCTCTGGCAAAAAGAGTTCCAGCCTTTGAAGAACTAAAGTTAACCGGTGGTTGGGCAGGATTTTATGATTGTAATAAACTTGATAACAACGCAGTTGTAGGCAAACATCCAAAATATGACAATGTTTATTTAGCCTCTGGTTTCACGGGAAGAGGTTTAATGCAGGCACCAGGTATTGGAAGGGCTCTGACTGAATTGATCACAACAGGTAGCTACCAATCAATAGATATAAGTGTTTTTGATGTAGAAAGAGTTTTAAAAAGTAATGCTAGACCAGAACCTTACGTTTTATAATTTTTTAATATAAACTCCTAGTATTCCGTTAAATATAGATACAGCTAAAATCAATAATTGTCCTTTAAACGAGTAAAATTCAAAGGATGGATAAAAACTTATCCCAATCGAAAAAAAAAGATAAGTTAACACAAAAGGCCGATAAAATTTTTTTATAAAATTTAAAATTTTCACTTACTTTCTAGTTGCAATATAAACGCCAATTGTTGCAAGTATAAAACCTGCTATATCAATATTAGATAACTTTTCTCCTAAAAATAAATAGGCCATCACAGCTGTTGTAGGTGGGACAAGAAAAAATAATGTTGAAGTTTTACTCACTGAGCCTGCTTTTATTAAAAACATTAAAATTGTGAAGGCTCCAAATGACACTAGAATAATCTGATGTGTCATTCCTAATAAAAATCCTGTTGTAAAATTTATATAAGGAGTTTCTAATGTTGATATTAAAATTAAATTAAAAGCACAGCCACCAAAAGCTTGAAATCCATTATTAACTGATAATGGAACATTACCACTTAATTTTTTTTGCCACAAAGTTCCTGTAGTGATTGCAGCAAGAGCAATAAAACAAGTTACTAGTCCATCCTTTGGGAACTCATCTCCAAAATCTACTCCAAGTACTAGCAACGAGCCAATAAAACCAAATATAATACCAACCCACTGTCTCCACCCTATTACTTCCTTATAAATTGGTCCTGATAATAAGTTAGTTAATATTGGCTGAAGAGTAACTATTAAAGCTACAACACTTGCAGGGACTCCTACATGAAACGCGTACCAACAACCACCAAGATATAATCCATGAAATAATACACCTGTAGTTATACTTTCTAATATATATCTCACTTTTGTAAAAATTATCTCTTTTTTAAGTAATGCGAATAAGAAGAAACCTATAGTTACAATTCCAAATCTAAAGGCAAGTGCTGCAAAAGGTGATGCATTCTGAACTATAATATCACCTGAGATGAATGCAGATGACCATAGCAATATAAATAGTAAAGGAAATGTTTTAATCATTTATTGAGGATTTAAAGTCACAAATTTTCTAACTAAATTTTGACAAGCATTTTGCCAATATTTTTACCATTTAATAAATCAATAAATGACTTTGGAGCATTCTCTATTCCTTCGTAAATAGTTTCTTTAAATTTTATTTTACCATCCGCCAA
>CABZDY010000044.1 GCA_902524635.1 uncultured Pelagibacteraceae bacterium | reverse complement strand
GTGTATTATTTTTATTTGGATATTTTTTCATAAATTCCTCAATGGACTTATATAAATCTTGTCTTTGTTTTAAAATTGAACTTTGTTTTGAGGCCCAAGCACCTATTCTACTTCCATAGGCTCTTGAATTATAATAATCATCAGCTTCTTTTTTTGATACTTTAGATGCAACGCCAACTATTCTAATTTGCCTTTGCAAACTTTTCCAATGAAAGCACATCGAAACTTTTGAGGTATTTCTGATTGCTTTGCTTTTATCACTATTAAGATTTGTATAAAAAACAAATCCATTTTTATCAAAATCTTTAAGAAGTACCATTCTAACTGTTGGAAACCCATTTTTGTTCACAGTGCCAACCGCAAATGCGTTTGGATCATTAATTTCAGTTTTTTTTGCTTTATTGAACCATTCTCCAAAAAGCTTTATTGGGTTATTATGTTCTTTAAAGCAAAGATTTAGTCCAAGTGAGTTTTTTTCGTTCATAAATTTAAAAAAATAATTTATACATTAAAATAATGTCATTTAATACTTTTGGAAAGTTATTTAGGTTTACCACTTGGGGAGAGTCACACGGTCCGGCTATTGGATGCGTTGTAGATGGCTGCCCTCCAAATATTCCAATAAAAGAAAGTGATATACAAAAAGAACTCAATAAAAGAAAACCAGGACAATCTAAATTTACAACTCAAAGAAAAGAGGACGACAAAATTAATATTTTATCTGGTGTTTTTGAGGGTAGAACAACTGGAACTCCAATTTCCCTGATAATTTATAATAAAGATATGAGATCTAGAGACTATGAGACAATAAAGAACAAATTTAGACCAGGGCATGCAGATTATACTTATTTCAAAAAATACGGTATCCGGGATTACAGAGGTGGTGGAAGACAATCTGCTCGCGAGACTGCGGCTAGAGTTGCGGCGGGTGCTATTGCAAAAGTTGTTTTGAAAAGTAAAATTGGAAAGAAGTATCAAGCTGTTGGTGCTGTTACACAATTGGGGATATTAGGATGTGACTTAGAGAAATGGAAAGATAAAACAATTTCTAGTAACCCATTTTTTTGTCCTGATAAAACTATGATTAAACTTTGGGAAAAATATTTACTAGGGATAAGAAAAGCTGGATCATCTTGTGGAGCAATAATTGAAGTTAGAGCAAGGGGAGTTCCTTTGGGACTTGGAGCGCCAATATACTCAAAATTAGATATGGATCTTGCGGCAGCAATGATGAGCATTAATGCTGTAAAGGGTGTAAATATTGGATCAGGAATGAACTCTGCAATGTTAACTGGTGAGGAAAACTCTGATGAAATTTTGAAAAAAAAAGGTAAAACTAGTTTCAAATCAAATAATGCAGGAGGAATTCTTGGAGGAATATCCACTGGGCAAGAAATAAATGTTTCATTTGCAGTAAAACCAACATCATCTATTTTGTCATCGAGGAAAACAATCGATAGATTTGGGAAGAATACTACAATATCTGTAAAAGGAAGACACGACCCATGTGTTGGAATTAGAGCGGTTCCAATAGGAGAGGCGATGATGCATTGTGTAATTCTTGATCACTATTTAATGAATGCAGCTCAAAATAAAATTTAATTAGATTTTTTAATTAGAACTTTTGAATTCAAAGTATCTAATATTTTATTTTCAATACCAATAGAGTCTAAATTAGCAAACTTATACATTAGCTCTGGTTTATCATGATCAATAAATCTATCAGGTAATATCATTGATCTAAATTTAAGATTACTGTCTAATAAATTTTTTTCACTTAAAAATTGGCTCACGTGAGATCCAAATCCCCCTACTGAACCTTCTTCTATTGTAATCAAAACCTCATGTTCTGTAGCGATTTGCCATATTAGATTTTCATCTAAGGGTTTTGCAAATCTTGCATCAATAATAGACATATCAATTCCTTTTTTTATTAAATTTTCGGAAGCCAAAATACACTCTTGTAATCTTGCTCCAAAATTTAAAATTGCAACTTTTTTTCCTTCTTTAATTATTTTTGCTTTACCCAACTCAATTTTCTCAGTTATTTCAGGTAATTGAACTCCTACACCATTGCCCCTTGGATATCTAAAAGCTGATGGTCTATCGTTTATATCCATTGATGTATTTATCATTCTTACAAGCTCGGCTTCATCACTTGCAGCCATTACCACAAAATTTGGTAATGTTGAAAGGTATGTTATATCAAAAGATCCAGCATGTGTTGGGCCATCAGCACCAACTAACCCCGCTCTGTCAATTGCAAATCTAACAGGTAAAGATTGTATGGCAACATCGTGGACGACCTGATCGTAAGCTCTTTGTAGAAATGTTGAGTATATTGCAGCGTAAGGTTTATACCCTTCAGTAGCCATACCTGCAGCAAAAGTAACAGCATGTTGTTCGGCTATCCCAACATCAAACATTCTTTCTGGAAATTTTTTTCCAAATAAATCCATCCCTGTTCCTGATGGCATAGCTGCAGTTATACCAACGACCTTACTATCTTTTTCGGCATGTTTGATTAATGAATTGGCGAATACTTTTGTATAAGAAGGAGTATTAGATTTAGACTTTTCTTGTTTTCCTGTTTTTACATTAAATTTTGAAACACCATGAAATTTATCCTCTGATTTTTCAGCAAACGAATAACCTTTTCCTTTTTCAGTTTTAACATGGATTAAAATTGGTCCATCATAATTAATATCCTTTACATTATTAAATACTGAGACCATTGAATCAATATCGTGTCCATCAATTGGTCCAATATAGTAAAATCCCATAGAATTAAATAATGTTCCACCAGTTACTGCGGATCTTAAAAAATCTTCAGCTTTTCCAGCTTGATTTTTAAATCTTTTTGAGAAAGCAGATATAATTAATTTTAATGTTTCTCTGAAACTAAAGTAAACTTTTCCAGATAAAATTTTTGCTAGATATTTTCTCATAGCACCAACAGGTTTTGCAATTGACATATCGTTGTCATTTAAAACAACAATCATCTTTGTTTTGCTCCCACCTGCATTATTCATAGCCTCATAGGCCATACCAGCACTTATCGCTCCATCGCCTATGACTGCAATTACATTACCTGATTTATTTGATAACTTATTAGCTACTGCTATTCCTAATGCAGATGAAATAGAAGTTGAACTATGAGCGGCACCAAATGGATCATACTCACTTTCTGATCTTTTTGTAAAACCTGATAACCCCTCACCTTTTCTAAGAGTTCTTATTTGTTTTTTTCTACCAGTTAATATTTTATGTGGATAAGTTTGATGCCCCACATCCCAAATTAATTTATCATGTGGAGTGTTAAATATATAGTGTAACACAACAGTCAATTCCACAACTCCTAGTCCAGCACCTAAATGACCACCTGTTTCAGAAACAACGTCAATTAATTCTTGTCGAACTTCGTCTGCCAAAATTTTAATATCAGATTGAGACAGTTTTCTCACATCATCAGGGAAATTAATATTATTTAGAAATTTATGACTATTGTTCATTTTGTTCTATTTAAAATATAATTTATTGTCTCTCTAATATCGTCGCCTTTTTTTCCAAAAATTTTTAAACTTTCAAATATTTTTAGTTTTAGGTTATCTGCATATTTAATAGTATTATCAGTACCTAGTAAACTTATTAAAGTAGCTTTCCCCATTTTAAAATCTTTTTTGGTTTTTTTTCCTGCTCTAGATGTTTTCCCTCTTAAATCTATCAAATCATCAGCAATTTGAAATAATAATCCAATTTCATTACCTATTTTGTTAAACTTATTCAGATATTTTGTTTTACCAGACATTATAATAGGAGCAACACAACAAAAACTAAATAGTTTCCCAGTTTTTTTAATTTGCATATCTATAATTTGTTTTTTAGTTTTTTTAATTTTTTCATAACTTAAGTCTAAAAACTGCCCTCCAGCAATTCCTGTATGTCCTGAACTTTCAGAAAGCAAGTTTATTAGTTTCATTTTTTTTTGTTCATTTAAATTTAATCTTTTTTCGCTTAGGATTTGAAATGCAATAGTTAGTAAAGAATTACCAGCAAGAATTGCTGTTGACTCACTAAATTTTTTATGTGTCGTCAATTTTCCTCTTCTCAAATTATCATTATCCATGCATGGCAAATCATCATGTATTAGTGAATAAGCATGTATACATTCAACTGCTGCTGCAACTTGCAAAATTTTTTTTTTATCTACCTTAAATATAGACCCAATATCAAAGAGTATTTTTGATCTTACTTT
>CABZDY010000043.1 GCA_902524635.1 uncultured Pelagibacteraceae bacterium | reverse complement strand
TATCAAAAGTTCTCTTGACTGTTGATAATTTAATCCTCTAGACATTAAGTAAAATATCGAGTCCTCATTAAGACTACCTGATGCAGAACCGTGTGAACATTTAACGTCATCTGCATAAATTTCTAACTCTGGTTTAGCATTAAACTCAGAGTCTTTATTTAACAATATCGCTTTGCTCAGTTGATAACCATCTGTTTTTTGTGCTTTAGGGTTAACAAATATTTTTCCTTGATATACTGCTCTGGAACTATCTTCTAAAACACTTTTTATAAGTTGATAACTTTTTGTATTTTCAGTTAAGTGATTTATGATTGTTCTAATTTCATGATGTTTATTATTATTTATAGAGAAAATACCGTTTACAAAAGCTGATGAATATTCTCCATTTAAGTTACAATTAATTTCATTTTTACAAAAAATTGATCCTGACGATAAAATAAATGTTTCTGAAATACTGTTTTTATCTTGCTCAATATTATTGAAGGAATACTTAATATTTTTATTTTCAAATTTATCTACTTTGTAATTTTTTAAAATAGAGTTTTCTTTTAAATCAAAGTTGTAAAATATATTTAGAAAATTTTTTTCTGAAGTGTCCCTAAATAAATCAATTAATCTTAATGAGCTATTTTCATATAATTCAAAATTTAGTCTTAAATTAATATTTTTAGACCAAATTTTAGAGTTTGTTGTATGATAAATAATTAGAGGTTTTGTTAATTGATAACCTTTTTTAACCACTATTTTAAAAGACTTATTAGTAAAGGCGCTGTTTAAGTCGGATAAAGAATTATTATTATCAAATTTATTAATAGTTTCTGACTGATCAATTATTTCTATTTGATCTTTTTTTTCATAATCAAAATCAATTTTTTCTATTCTACCATTAATAAATACTATTTTGTTATGCTCTAGACCATCTACGAATGCAGAAGTATCAATTTTATTAGTAGATGCATAGTCACTGTGAAAACTTAGCTCTCCGATATTTTTTTTTATTATTTGTTTAAGATCAGAAAACTTCCAATCTTCTTCTTTTCTATTTGGAAAACCTTTGTTTATAAAATTATCTAAATAAAATTTTTTTATTTCAATATCTTTTTGCGATAAAGTTAAATTCCTAATAGTATTATCAAAATCTTTTTGTAATTGCTCTTTCATCTAATGGAAATTTTCATACCCCTTTTTTTCTAGTTCCAAAGCTAACTCTGCTCCGCCAGATTTAACAATTTTACCATCAATTAAAACGTGTACAAAATCTGGTTTAATGTAATCAAGTAATCTTTGGTAATGTGTAATTATTAAAAAAGAATTTTTATTATCTCTTAATGAATTGACTCCATCAGCTACAATTTTTAATGCATCAATATCTAGACCTGAATCTGTTTCATCTAAAATTGATAATTTTGGAGCCAATAATGACATTTGCAAAATTTCATTTTTCTTTTTCTCTCCACCTGAAAAACCAACATTAAGTTGTCTATTTAATTTTTCTTCATCAAATTTAAGTTCTTTAGATTTTTCCTTCACTAATTTTAAAAATTCTATAGCATCAAGTTCTTTTTCACCTCTTGCTTTCCTTACTGCATTTAATGAAGTCTTTAAGAATATATTTGTATTAACACCTGGAATTTCTAATGGATATTGAAAAGCAAGAAAAATACCTTTGTGGGCTCTTTCCTCCGTTTCGAGTTCAAATAAATCTTTTTCATCAAAAAGTACTTCCCCAGAAACTTCATACCCTTTTTTACCTGACAAGATATTTGATAATGTACTTTTACCAGATCCATTTGGTCCCATAATAGCGTGAACCTCTCCAGGATTTATTTTCAGAGAAAATTCTTTTAAAATTTCTTTGCTATCAATTTTTGCATTTAATTTATTTATTTTTAACATTAACCCACACTACCTTCTAAACTAATACCAACTAATTTTTGAGCCTCAACAGCAAATTCCATTGGTAATTGCTGTAATACTTCTTTACAAAATCCATTAACAATTAATCCTACTGCTTCTTCAGCACTTAAGCCTCTCTGTTGACAGTAATGTAATTGCTCCTCACTGATTTTTGATGTTGTTGCTTCATGAGCAATATTTGACTCTGAATTTTTATTTTTAATATATGGGACTGTATGCGCTCCACATTTGTTACCCATTAATAAAGAGTCACATTGAGTATAATTATTGGAATTCGTGGCTTTTGATGAGATATCAACTAAACCTCTATAAGTCATATCTGAGGAACCTGCACTAATACCTTTTGATATGATTTTGCTTTTAGTATTTTTTCCTAAATGTATCATTTTTGTTCCAGTATCTGCTTTTTGATAGTTGTTTGTAATTGCTATTGAATAAAATTCACCAATTGAATTATCACCTTTTAAAACACAACTTGGATATTTCCAGGTAATTGCAGAACCAGTTTCAACTTGCGTCCAAGAAATTTTTGAATTTTTTCCTTTGCATAATCCACGTTTTGTAACAAAATTATAAATTCCACCTTTTCCATCTTTATCACCAGGGTACCAATTTTGAACTGTAGAATATTTAATTTCTGCATCATCTAATGCAACTAATTCAACATTTGCAGCATGTAACTGATTTTCATCCCTCATAGGAGCTGTACATCCTTCTAAGTAACTTACATAACTTCCCTTATCGGCAATAATTAATGTTCTTTCAAATTGTCCTGTATTAGATGCGTTAATTCTAAAGTATGTTGAAAGTTCCATTGGACAACGTACACCCTCAGGTATGTATGCAAATGAGCCATCAGTAAAAACTGCAGAGTTTAGCGTCGCAAAAAAATGGTCCGTTACAGGTATAACCGAACCTAAATATTTTTTAACTAATTCAGGGTGATTTTGTATAGCTTCAGAAATTGGACAAAAAATAATACCTTGTTTTGTAAGCTCTTCTCTAAATGTAGTTGCAACAGAAACAGAATCAAACACCGCGTCAACTGCTATACCATTAAGTCTTTTTTGCTCTTGAAGTGGAATTCCTAATTTTTTATAAGTTTCCAAAAGTTTAGGGTCTAAATCATCTAAATTTTTTGGTTTATCCCTCATACTTTTGGGTGCTGAATAGTAATATAAATCTTGGTAATCTATTTTTGGATACTTTGGTTTTTGCCAGTCTGGTTCTTTTAGCTGCTTAAATCTTTCATATGCTTTTAATCTAAAATCAAGCATCCATTGAGGTTCCTTTTTAATATTAGATATAAATTTTATTATATCTTCATTTAATCCTTTGGGAGCTGTTGTATTTTCAATGTCAGTTGTAAAACCGTATTTATAGTCTTTTAAATTATCAATTTCTTTCTGTCTATTATCCATTTAATGTTCTCTTATTGATTAAATCACTTAATGTTTTTTGTTGAAAAAAATTATTTATATAGTCTTCTAGTTCATCCCATAAGTCGTGTGTAATACACTTTGACGACTTTCCATTGCAGCCACTTTCGGAATGCTTTTCGCATCCAATTGTTTTTACTTTTTCATCAACTGCAATAAATACATCTGAAATTTTTATTTCTGAAGCTTGTTTTGATAAAATATATCCACCTTTATTACCTCTGATACTTTTAACAATTTGGTTTTTTTTTAATTTTGAAAATAATTGTTCCAAATAGACAAGTGAAATGCCTTGCCTTAAAGAGATGTCTCTCAGTGATACTGGCTCATTTAAATTAAATTTAGCAAGATCGGCTAAAGCCATAACAGCATATCTTCCTTTACTAGATAGTTTCATATTTCCGCAATTAATGGGACTTATATATACCCGACTAAATTAGTCAAGATTAATAGCCATTTTAAAAACTTGCATTTTGTCACTCATTTTTGATAGAAAAAACCATATTTTTTTTTGATATTAATAATCAATGGCATCAACAGACAATAAAATTTTAGAGATCTTTATACCAGGACCAGCTGGGAGACTAGAGGCTAAATATTACAAAAGTAATAAAAATACATCACCAATTGCTTTAATTTTACACCCTCATCCACAGTATGGTGGAACGATGAACAACAAAGTTGTTGTTGATATATTTCAAACATTTATTGATAACGATTTTTCAGTTTGTCGAGTAAATTTTAGAGGAGTTGGAAAAAGTGATGGAGAGTTTGATAATGGACAAGGAGAACTTGCAGATGCAGCTGCTGCATTAGATTGGCTAGAAAGAGAAAACTTTGATAACTCACAATGTTGGATATCAGGTTTTTCATTTGGTTCGTTAATTGCCATGCAACTATTAATGAGACGTC
>CABZDY010000042.1 GCA_902524635.1 uncultured Pelagibacteraceae bacterium | reverse complement strand
TTGAAGTTATTCCAGAAACAGAGGAACTTGGATTCGTTGGAAAGCCAAGTAAAATCAATACAAATATTATAAAAGATATAATAAAAAAAAGTTCAGTTCCAATAATTTCACCTTTAGGTTTAGGTAAAAATAATCAGACATTTAATATTAACGGAGATACAGCTGCTGGTGCTATAGCTAAATCTTTAAAATGTAGAAGATTATTATTAATGACCAATGTTGAAGGTGTGCTTGATAAAGAAGAAAAGCTAATTGAGGAAATTACGTCATCTGAAATTTTAGAGATGATAAATAATGAAATTATAACAGAGGGCATGATTCCTAAAATTAATACCTGCTTAGATGCAGTAATGAATGGAGTTACTGGTGTTGGTATTATTGATGGAAGAAAAAAACATTCAATTCTTTTTGAATTATTCTCAGATAAGGGTGCTGGTACATTAATAAGAAAATGAAAAATATAAAAAATATTTTATTCGATTGTGATGGTGTTCTTTATCAGGATTTAGAGTCTGTATTTGGTCAAGTAAGTAAAAGAATGACGCAATATATTTCTAAAAAATTAAAAATTGACTTAGTCAAAGCTAAAAAATTACAAACCGACTACTTTCATAAATATAATACAAGTCTAAATGGATTAATGATAAATCATGATATTCCTCCTAAAGAGTTTTTAAACTTTGTTCATGACATTGACCTATCTTTTATGGAAAAGGATGTTGTTTTGAGAAGTGAAATAGAAAAGTTGGATTTAAGGAAGTTCGTTTTTACCAATGGTTCGAGTGAGCATGTTAGTAATATAACTACACATTTAGGGATTGATGATCTCTTTGAGAATGTATTTGATATAGTAGACGCAGAATACAGCCCAAAACCTGCAGCGAAAGCATTCGATCTGATGGTAAAAAAATTTGATATTGACCCAACAGAAACGATTTATATTGAAGATATTGCAAAAAACTTATCAATTGGAAAAGAAAGAGGAGCTACGACAGTTTGGTTAATCAATAATGAATATTGGGGTAAAAAAGAATCTGATAAAGAATATATTGACTATAAAATAGAAAATCTCTCTTTATTTTTAAAAGAAATAAGGTTATTAAAAAACTCATAAATTATGAGTATAGAAAACGTAATAAATGAAGCTTGGGAAAAAAGGGATCAAATAAATCCAACTTCAGATCGGTCTTTAAAAGATACTATAAATCAAGTTATTGATGATTTAGATAGTGGAAAGTCACGAGTTGCTGAAAAAATTAATGGTGAATGGATAACTCATCAACATTTGAAAAAAGCAATCATGTTAAGTTTTAGATTATATCCAATGGAGAATTTGAATGGTCCATATAGTAGTTGGTATGATAAAGCTCATCTACTAAAGGGTAAGACTGCAGGATGGACAAATAAAGATCATGAGAAAGCAGGTTTTAGAATGGTGCCAAACTCACCAGTAAGAAAAGGAAGTTTTGTTGGTAAGAATGCAGTTTTAATGCCATGCTACGTTAACATTGGGGCATACATAGACGAAGGAACAATGATTGATACATTTGCAAGAGCAGGTAGCTGTAGCCAAATTGGAAAAAATTGTCATATCTCAGCAGGTTCAGGTGTAGGTGGAGTTTTAGAACCTGCACAAGCTCTGCCAACTATAATCGAGGATAATGTTTTTTTAGGTGCGATGTCTGAAGTTGTAGAAGGTGTAATTGTAGGAGAAGGATCTGTACTGAGTATGGGTATGTACATAGGACAATCTACAAAAATTGTTAATAGAAAAACCGGGGAAATTACTTATGGAAAAATTCCACCTTATTCAGTTGTGGTTCCAGGTTCACTTCCTGATAAAAATAACCCAACTGCGCCTTCACTATATTGTGCTGTAATAATTAAGCAAGTAGATGAAAAGACAAGATCTAAAACTTCTATTAACGATCTCTTGAGAGAATAGTTTCGATGAAAATTATAAATGAACTTCAGTTAGCTAAAGAGCTAATTAGATTTCCAACTGTAACTCCTATAGATGCTGGAATAATGAAATTTTTGCAAAAAAAATTAAAAAAACTTGGATTTAAAACTAAAATTCTAGAGTTCAGAGAAAAAGGAAATGATCCAATTAAAAATCTATATGCAAGATTAGGAAACAAAAGTCCTAATTTTTGTTATGCCGGACATCTTGATGTTGTTCCTGCTGGAAATTTAAGAGATTGGACAGTAAACCCATTTAAACCATCAATAAAAAAAGGACATTTAATTGGAAGAGGTGCAAATGATATGAAAAGCTCAATAGCTGCATTTGTATCTGCTATAAGCGTTTTTGTTGAAAAAAATAGAGGATTTAATGGATCAATAAGTCTTTTAATCACTGGAGATGAGGAAGGTGTTGCCATTAATGGAACCAAAAAAGTTGTAGACTATTTAAAAAAGAAACGAGAGAAAATAGATTTTTGCTTGGTTGGAGAGCCAACTAATCCTAATAAATTAGGTGAAATGATTAAAATTGGTCGAAGAGGAAGTATGAACGGTCGATTAACAGTTACAGGAGTTCAAGGGCATGTAGCATATCCACATAGAGCAAATAACCCTTCAACTGCTCTAGTGAGAATACTTAAAGAACTAAAAGATTTACGATTTGACAAAGGTACGAAGGATTTTCAACCAACAAATCTTGAAATTACAAAAATTAATATAAATAATACCGCAGACAATGTAATTCCAGGTCTTGCATATGCTTCATTTAATATAAGATTTAATAATATGCATACTTCAAATTCCATTAAAAAAAAAATTAATAAAATTTTAAAAAAAGTATGTAACAAAACTAAATCTAAATATAAAATTGATTATAATGTTTCAGGCGAAGCTTTTCTTACAAATCCTAATAGTACAACATTCATGATACAAAATGTTATTAAAAAAGTTACTAAAATAAAACCTAAACTTTCAACTACTGGGGGCACATCAGATGCAAGGTTCATTAGGAAAATAGCTCCTTGTTTAGAATTTGGCTTAGTAGGAAAAACTATGCATAAAGTTGATGAGGCTGTCTCACTTACTGATTTAAAAAAATTGAGTTTAATATACTTAAAAGTTTTAAAAAATTATTTTAAGTGAAGACTGGTCTAATCACTTCAGATACTTATAAAAACCATTATACTGGGAATGGCCATCCAGAAAAAATTGATAGGGTTACCGCAATAATTGACAATTTTAAAAAAGTAGATAACAAAAATCTTATATGGAAAAAACCAAATAAATTTGATGAATTTTTTTTAAATAAAACCCATTCAATAGAATATATTAAACATGTTAAACAGTCTTTTCCAAAAAAAGGTTTAGTATTTTTAGATGGTGATACAATTGTTTCCCCTGGTAGTAAAGAAGCTACTAAAGATGCAGTAGGTTCAGTTATTGCAGCAATAGATGGAGTACAAGATAAGGAATTTAAGAATGCTTTTTGTGCTGTAAGACCTCCAGGTCATCATGCAGAAAAGGATAAAGCTATGGGATTTTGTATTTATAATAATGTAGCCGTTGGTGCTAATTATCTAATTGAAAAGTATAAATACAAAAAAATTGCAATAATTGATTTTGATGTTCACCATGGTAATGGAACTCAAGATATTTTTTATGATAATGAAAAGGTATTATATGTTTCTACTCACCAATACCCTTATTACCCTGGCTCAGGTTCACATAAGGAAAATGGAAAATTTAATAATGTATTAAATATTCCATTAGAAGCTGGAACAACATCTGAAGTATATTTAAATGCTTATGAAAATGTTTTAACTAAAATAAAACAGTTCAAACCTGAATTTTTGTTATTTTCGGCGGGTTTTGATGCACATATTGATGATCCGTTAGCACAAATGAGATTATGCGCTGAGGATTTTTATAAAATTACCAAAAGGACTTTAGAATATTCTAAATCTTTTTGTAATGGTAAGGTCGTTTCAATTCTTGAAGGTGGTTATGATCTTAGAGCCTTACAAAATAGTACTCAAAGGCATGTTGATGCGTTGATGGAATTTAATTGATAATATTTTTTTAATCAATAAACACAAAGATATGAAATTATATAGGATTAAAAAGTCTGATATTGATAAAAAAGGTAAAGGACTTTACGCTACAAGAGATATAAAAGAAGGTGAAAAAATAATAGATTACATTGGTAAATTAATTACCAAAAAACAAACAGAGAATTCTGATAAATACGATAACAGTAAGCCAATATATTTATTTACAGTAAATAAAAGATATGATCTCGACGGGGATTTTCCATGGAATACAGCTGGTCTAATAAATCACTCATGTGAAAATAATTGTGACTACGATGGTAAGAGGCTTAAAATTTGGGTTAAGGCTATAAAAGATATTAAAAAAGGTGAGGAATTAACTTGTGACTATGGATTCGGTTATGACAAAGATTACAAACAATTTCCTTGTAAATGTAAGTCAAAAAATTGTTGTGGCTATATTGTAAGAGCAGAATCAAGGTGGAGAATTAATAAAAAATTCTCAATGGGTAATAGGAAAAATTAGTATAAAACTTTTTTCAAAAATAATCCTTCTGCTGGTGCTGGCGGTGCGCATAAATTTCTATTTTTTGATTTAATTACACTTGTAAATTTTTTTAATGACCACTTTTTTTCACCAATATATTTTAAACAACCAACCATTGATCTAAC
>CABZDY010000041.1 GCA_902524635.1 uncultured Pelagibacteraceae bacterium | reverse complement strand
TAATAGAAAAAAACTGCCAAAAAATATCTTAATACCAAAATTTCCAGAAATTAAAGAAACTAAACATACAAAAAGTTTAAAACCAATTATTGAAAAATTATTTAGTAAACATCCAGGTGATACCAAAAAATTTTGGTTTGCAACTGAATATAAAGATATTTCAAAATTATTAGATTTTTTTATTAAAGATAAGTTAAACCTATTTGGTGATTACGAAGATGCTGTTGATCAAAAAAATAATATTTTATTTCACAGTGCTCTTAGTCCGTATTTAAATCTAGGTTTAATAACTCCAGATATTATCATTCAAAAAATAATGACTTATCACCATAGTAAGAGTGTGAGACTAAATTCTTTAGAAGGTTATATAAGACAAATAATTGGTTGGAGAGAGTTTATGAGAGGAATATATCAAAATTATAGTAAAGAAATGGAAAGTGGAAATTTCTTTAAACATAATAGAAAAATGAAAGACACATTCTATGATGGCAGCACTGGTTTGGATCCTTTAGATCATGCAATTAAAAATGCTGACAAATTTGGTTGGTCGCACCACATTGAAAGATTAATGATATTGTCAAATATTATGAATTTATGCGAAGTTGAACCAAAATCAGTTTATAAATGGTTCATGGAAATGTTTGTGGACTCATCTGATTGGGTTATGGTTCCAAACGTTTATGGAATGGGTTTGTTTAGTGATGGTGGAATTTTCGCAACTAAACCTTATATCTGTGGATCAAGTTATTTTATGAAAATGATGGATTTTAAAAGGGGCAACTGGTGTAATGTTATGGATGGTCTTTATTGGCGTTTCATAGATAGAAATAGAAAATTTTTTTTGAAAAATCCAAGGTTGTCTATGATGGTAAGAATTTTTGATAAAATGAAAGAAGATAGAAAAAAATTAATATTATCAGAAGCAAACAAATTCATTAAAGATAATACTTATGGGAATTAAAGTATATTTTAACGATTCTTGCAATATTTGTAGAATGGAAATAAATCATTATAAAAAAATTGCAAATAGTGATTTGGAGTGGATAGATATTACAAATAATGATGAGGCTATAAAAATAACATCTAAGTCGCAAAAAGAGTTGCTCAGAAGGTTGCATGTAATAAATGATGGTGAAGTTATTGGAGGTGCTAAAGCATTTATTATAATTTGGTCAAAAATACCAAAATATAAAATCCTATCTAAAATTTTTTCAATAAAACCCTTATTTATTATTTTTCATTATATATACGAAATTGCTGCATTTTTCTTATTTTTAAAAAACAGAAAACAATTAAATGAAAAAACAAAACCTACCAACTAAGGTATGCAAAGTTTGTAACAAGCCTTTTTCTTGGAGAAAAAAATGGAAACTTAATTGGGAAAAAGTTAAGTATTGCTCTAAGAGATGCGCCTCTAGTAATTAATTATTGTGTATTGCTTTTTCTAGGATCTTTAAGTGATTTTAAGATTTTTGATAGCCCTGTTATTTTTAAACTATAATAAATTACATAAATTAAAGTTAGTCCTAAAGCCATGGTAGATAGAAATACAAAGATGGCTGTCAAAATTTTTTCTTGGAACCAGTTCTCTACTCCAGAGTTAGAATAATAAAGAATATTCCAAAACGCGACGAAAATTAACTCATATATGATTATAATTTTGAACATATGGTTGATATAGTTCTCAATATAATTAATACTATTCAATTCTTGTCGCATGTCGATAAAAATTTATGAGATAAAACAAAGAAAATAGATGAAAAAAGTAATTTGGATAACTGGCGGTAGCAGTGGAATAGGAAAAGCAGTTGCATTAAAGTTTGCAAATAAAGGATGGCAGGTAATTATATCATCAAGACGTGAGGAAGTCTTAAAAGATATTTCAGATAAAAATGAAAATATTGATTATTTGAAATTAGATATTGTTGATTATGAAGCATGTAATTCAGTTTTTAAAACAATCGTGGAGAAATACAATAAGGTTGATATTTGTTTTTTTTCTACTGCAATTTATGAGCCTGAAAAAGAGAAGGATTTTGATCTTCAGAATATAATTGATGTTACAAATGTCAATTATATTGGAACCATAAACTGTATTAAAGCTGTTGAAAAATATTACAAAGAAAAAAGGCAAGGAGTTATATCTATTGTATCTTCTACTGCAGGATACAGAGGATTGCCAAATTCAACTGCCTATGGGCCTGCAAAAGCAGCTCTTATTAATTTAGCAGAAAGTTTATATCTTGATTTTCAAAGATATGATGTTCGCGTATGTCTAGTCAGCCCTGGATTTATCAAAACAAGACTTACGGATAAAAACACATTTAAAATGCCATTTTTAAAAACCACACAATATGCGGCTGAACAGATTTATGATGGTTTAATAAATAAAAATTCATTTGAAATAGCTTTTCCTAGAAGTTTATTTTTAATATTAAAATTTTTTAAGATTTTGCCAAATGGGATCTACTTATATTTGATAAGAAAAATGACGAAGCTTCAAAAAAAATAAATTTAATCTTTTACAAACATCACAGTTAATTCTGCAACTTTAATACCAAACTTTGTCATTTTTGCTCTGTTAATTGCTACTCTTTCATCTTGCATAAAGATCCAATCATCAAAAGTTATTTTCATTTCTCTTCCTTTTACAGGAACTAACAGTACATATTCAAACTTAAATGCAGGACCATAAGAAAAACCCTTTGCAGTTCCAACTACATCTCCAGCAGTGCCTTCATAGTTATGTTCATCGATTTTATTGATTGTCCATTGCCTATTTTGAATTTCTCCATCGTTCCAAACAAATTTTTCGTCAAGTATTAATTGTTTTCCATCCCACTTTCCATCTAGGTCTGCAGAAAATTGTCTTGTCACTTTACCTGATCTATTTTGTAAAATTCCCCATGCTTTTACATTTCCTGATAAATACTCTTCTATTATTAATCTAGGTTTTTGGTTTTTGAAATCTTCTGGTTTCATTGCTTGGTTTGATGAACAACTTGTAATCAATACTGAGATTATTATCAATAATAAATATTTTATTTTCATAGTATTATTTATTTTTGAAGAGCAAATTGGATTAAGTCTATATTTTTTGATTTAAAACCTGCTTCACAATAAGATAAATAAAAATTCCACATTCTTTTAAAAGTATTGTCAAAGCCTTGGGATGAAATTTGTTCCCATTTTTCTAAGAACTCTTCTCTCCAAATATTTAGTGTATTTGAGTAATGATCACCATATGAATTACAATTCTCAAACTTAAGTCCAGATTGATTTGCTAGTTTTACTAACTCATTTTTACTAGGTAAAAAACCACCAGGAAAAATATATTTTTGGATAAAATCAGTTTTACTTTTATATCTATCATAGATGGAGTCATCTATAGTAATTGATTGTATAGCTGCTGTTCCTCCATCAACTAAGTTTTCTTTGATAGTATTAAAATAGTTTTTTAAATAACTCTGCCCTACTGCTTCTATCATTTCTATAGAGGCTATTGAATTATAATTATTTTTAACATCTCTAAAATCTAACATTTGTATATTTATTTTTTCATTCAAGCCCTCTTTGTGAATTCTTTCTTTTGAATATTCGTATTGTTTTTTGGAGATTGTTATACAATCTAACTTTACGTCATAATTTTTTCCAATATATTCTGCAAATCCTCCCCAGCCACAGCCAATCTCAAGCATCTTATCACCTGATTTAGGCTTAACAAGACTCGAGAGTTTTTTATATTTATTTAACTGAGCTTTTTCCAAATCATTACTATCGTCAAAAATTGCGCTTGAATAAGTTAGGGTTTTATCAAGCCATAATGAGAAAAATTCATTCCCTAAATCATAATGTTTTCTAATGTTTTCTTTACTCCTAGATTTATTATTTTTAATAAACAAACCTTTAATTTTATTAAATATTGAAAGATCGAAAGAGCCAGAAAATTTATGAACTATTTTTATATTTTTTGCCGCAAGCTCTATAAGATTAGTTAAATTATTTGTCTCAAAATAATTATCCATATATGCTTCTGCCAGACCTACACTTCCATTTTTGATAATTTTAAAAGTTAACCCTGGTTTATTTATTTTTAGATTAGCATTTAATTTTTCATTACCATTTCCAAAGGTATATTCTTTTCCATCATGGTTTATTATTTTTAAATTTCCATGTTTGATAAATTTTAGTGAGTTAAAGACAATTTTGTCTGATAATTTATTCAAATTCACTTTTTTCTACCGAACTATTATTTTTAATATTTATTTTTTTTTTAATAAACTTTATTCCTTTTAACCATAGTTTAAATGCCTCATAGTGGATTGCGACAATAACTTTAAATGTCATCAAGGGGTGAAAAATATAGGAAACGAATAGATTTTTATTACTAAATTCTTTTGCTGTACCGTCCTGAGATGCGAATAAAAGTTTACCATCATTATCAAATTGGTCAATTATAACTGATATTTTGTCTGAGGGTTTATTTACTCTAAATTTGTAACTACACTCCATATCTATGAAAGGCGATACATGAAATTTTTTTACACAACTATTTCTTAAAGTTTCATTATCTTCAGCTTTGAAAATGTATGTGTGTTGTTCACCAAATGTATTTTTAACCTCATAAAATAAAGAGATTATGTTATCGTACTTATCATATATAAAAAAAACACTTAGAGGATTAAATACATAACCCAATATTCTTGGATAACAGAATAATTTGATTTTAACGTCTTTATTGTCGATACCAATATTTTCTAGTTTTTTTTTTACCCAGTTTTTTAAAGAGGTACCATCTCTATCCCCATGGTCTTTATCAAAAAAACTAATGATATTGAATTTATTATATGAAAATATTTTAATTTTATTATCAATTTCATTTAAATC
>CABZDY010000040.1 GCA_902524635.1 uncultured Pelagibacteraceae bacterium | reverse complement strand
CAAAAACTAAAAATCATTCAAGTTTAAAAATTAAAATGCCAAAACAATTAATTTTTAAAAACTATTCTAATGAGTTATTTAGAGAAAAATATGATCTTATTGTTATTGCTTTAAGTTTATCTGGTATTGATTTTATTGGAAAAGAATTAAAAAAATTTAAAATTAAATCACCAATTCTTATACTTACTAAAGGTCTTAAATATGAAAAAAATTCAAAAAAAATATTAACACTCTCACAACAACTTTTAAAACAAAACAATAAATTAAATATTTCTGTTTTAAAAGGACCTTGCTTAGCTAAAGAATTAGCTAGAAAAAATCAAACAACTGTTATTGTTGCAAATAAAAATATCAAAACAGCTAAGTACATTGGCAAAATGATCTCTACTAAATACTATTTAATAGAATATTCAACAGATGCAGTTGGTGTTGAGATATGTTCAGCAATTAAAAATATTTACTCGATGATTATAGGCTCTGGTCAAAGTTTAAATAGATCTTCAAGTTTGTTCCAAAAGTCAATATTAGAAATGAAATACATAACAAAATATTTTAAAGGTAACGAAGACACAGTCTTAAGCCTTGCAGGGGTTGGCGATTTATATGTAAGTGCTGCTGGAGGAAGAAATAGTAAGATGGGAAATTACCTTGGACAAGGATACTCATTTAAAAAAGCAAAACAAAAATTCATGCCGAATGATACTGTTGAGGGAGAACAACTTATAAGAGAAATAGCTCCACATATCCTAAAAAAATTAAATAAAAATAAAATTCCTTTAATGATTAAATTAATTAAAACAATTCTAAATAATCATAAATTTAACTTCTAGAAATATAATAAAATCTAACTTTTTATTTATAGGTAATCTTTAACAACTCTTGTTATTTATATAGTGCACTGATACATTTATTTTTATTAATCAAAGAAAGAGGGGAATCAATGATTAAAAAAACAATAATATCGGTCTGTGCACTTATATTTTTAATTTCAAATATTAGTTACGCAGATATCACTTTTTGGACTACAGAAGTTCAGCCAGCTAGAATGGCTAAACAAGAGGCAATGGCTAAAGATTTTGAGGCTAAAACTGGCATCAAAGTTGAAGTTATTCCAGTAGAAGAGAAAGATTTAGGAACAAGAGCAACTGCAGCAGCAGCAGCTGGTGATCTACCTGATGTAATCTATCATACATTGCAGTATGTACTACCATGGGCAGAAGCTGGAATATTGGATGTTGATGCAAATAATGCTGTCGTAAAAGAACTTGGCAAAAAAACTTTCGCGCCAGGTGCTTTAAATATGGCTAAAAAAGGATCAAAAATAGCAGCTGTACCAGTTGATGGTTGGACGCAAATGGTCGTTTATAGAAAAGACTTATTTGAAAAAGCAGGCCTTGCACCACCAACAAGCTATGAAAATATAACAAAAGCAGTAGAAGCACTCTCTGGTGATGGAATGTTTGGTTTTGTTGCAGCAACAAAAACTGATGAAAACTTTATGAGTCAGGTTTTAGAACATGTTCTTTTAGCAAACGGAGTAAATGTTGTTAAAAAAGACGGAATAAGAAAGCAAGGCAAAAAACTTAAAGCTTCTTTGGAGTTCTATAAAGTTATATCAAATGCAAGTCCTCCAGGAGAATTATATTGGAAACAATCAAGAGAACTATATTTTGCCGGAAAAACTCCAATGATAATTTGGTCTCCATTTATTATGGATGAACTAGCCGGCTTAAGAGATTCAGCTCCACCAACGATAAATAGCGATCCAACATCTGGTGAGTTAGCTTCAAAAACTGGCTTTATTACAAACTTAAGTGGTCCTAATAATAAAAAAGGTGCTGCTTGGGCGGATGTCAGATATTTTGGAATAACAGCTGATGCTGATACAGAAGAAGCAAGTGCTTTTATCAAATACTCAATGGACGAGGGTTATACAAAGACACTTTCAATCGCACCAGAAGGTAAATTTCCTGTGAGAAGAGGAAATTCAAGCGATCCTGAGGCATTTACTAAAGCGTGGAGTAAATTGCCAGTTGGTGTTGATAGAAAAGCACCTTTATCAGACTTATATTCAGAAGATGTTATAAATAATATCGTTGCTGGATTAGATAAAGCTCAAAGATGGGGTGTAAAAGAAGGTGAACTTTCTAGAGCTTCTAAAATTATTAATAACAAGTTTATTAATAGAATAACTAGACTTTATGTTGACGGACAGATTGATATTGATCAAGCAGTAGATATGATCAATCAAAAACTCTCTCAATTTTAATCTAGTAATTTAAATTTAAATAAAAGCGGATAATATATATTATCCGCTTTTTTTATGAGTAATACACTTTCAAAAATAGAAAAAAGAACTGCATATATACTTATATTACCTGCAGTTTTCCTTGTTTTTTCAATAATCTTATTTCCAATATTTGCAAATGTATGGATAAGTTTTAAAGAGGTTGGATTAAAAGATATCAGGATCCCTGAACCTAGAGCAAAAAAAATTGTTAAATCCATTAAAGATAATCCAGATCAATTTAAGGTTATTTATAAACTTAGAAATAGTTCATTAATTTTAGAAATAAGGGATGTTAAATTTCAAGATAAATTACCTAAGAATATTAAGCCTATAAATTTAGATGAAAGATGCAGGGTCAAATCAAATAAAATTTATTGTGAATTTGGAAATTGGGAAGCGAAATACAGGGAAAATTTTCAAATATTATTAAAGAGTTCCGATGGTACACCAATAAATAAGAAAGAATTAAAAACTATTAAACCAAAATTAAAAGGTAAATCAGACAATATTCTATTAAATACTAATTTTACATTAAAAAATTTTAAAAAGGTATTTTTTCAAAATGAATTTTTTGATTTATTATCCACTACTTTTTACTATACTTTTTTTGGCACAATCGGTTCAATTGTATTTGGTATACTCACAGCACAACTTGTAAACCAAAAGTTTTTTGGAAGAACATTTATGAGAAGTGTTTTACTTTTTCCATATGTGGGTCCAGTTGTTGCCCTAGCTTATACTTGGGAGTTATTATTAGATCCTTACAGCGGAACTTTAAACAATCTTTTGATGAATTTTCAGGTCATCCAGGAACCCTTAAACTTACTAGGTCAAAAGTATTTAAAAATAAATTTTTTTGGCTTTGATCTTAAATTACGATTAGCATTAACTACTGTAATTATTTTTGAAATTTGGAGATACTTTCCTTTAGCATTCTTATTTATATTAGCTCGACTGCAAGCAGTGCCTAAAGAATTATATGAGGCAGCTGAAGTGGATGGTGCTGGTCCTTTACAAAAATTTATTAATATTACTCTTCCTCAAATAACAGCTGTGATATCTATTCTCTTTATGATTAGATTTATTTGGAACTTTAATAAATTTGAGGATATTTTTTTATTAACAGGAGGTGCATCTGGAACTAGAACTTTGCCAATAAATGTTTATGAGCAAGGATTTACTATTTCTGATATTGGGATGGGTTCAGCAGTATCAATTGTAATAGTTGCTTTGCTGCTAATATTTATGTTCGTTTACTTTAAATTAATAGGTAAGAGGGCCGATGAAAACTAAAAGTTTAATATACTACGCATTAATTTCCTCGATATTTTTGTTTTCTTTGGTTTCTATTTGGAAAATTTTAGTAACGTTACAAGGAATTGAGTTAAAAAATTTCAATTTTGAGATAATTATTACTTTAGGTATCGCTATTAGTTTTTTAAATATACTTATAGGGGACAAGTTAAATTATCTAATAAAATCAACTTTTTTTGCCCTTATATTCACTTTTATTGATGGGTATATCGTTCAGGTAATGCCTATTTGGTATAATATTGGAATATTTGGAATTCTGATATTTTTTTCATTAAAGATTAACAAGTATAATCAAAAATACTTAGCGACCGAGCATTCATCTCAAATAGTAGTGTTTGATTTTTTAACTCTTTTTGGAATTGTTTTATTTTCATTTGTCATTTTATTTCCATTTTACATGATGTTGATAACAAGTTTTAAAACCCAAGCTGCTTTACTAATTAATCCTTTAGATTTTAGTATTAATTTTAACCAAGACTTTAAGGAATTATTTAAGTCATACTTTGTGATATTTGATACTTACAAATTTGGTAGATACATACTAATAAGTACATTTGTTTCGGTCGGTACAGTGATAGTTACTTTGTTATTTGCAATCCCAGCTGCTTATGCTGTAGCAAGGTTAAATTTCTTTGGAAAAAACTTTCTGTCGACTTCAATTTTAATTATTTATATGTTTCCTGCTATTGTATTGGTTATTCCTTTATATACTGTTTTTAGTCAACTAGGTTTAAGGAACTCTGTAGGCGGTTTATTAATTGTTTACACAGCAACTACTTTGCCAGTTGCAATTTATATGTTACAAGGTTACTTTAGAAGTATTCCCAAAGAACTAGAAGAAGCAGCAATCATGGATAAATTAAATTGGTTTGGCATAATTATAAAAATAATTTTGCCTTTAAGTATACCTGCAATCTCTTCAGTGGCATTATACGTCTTTATGATCGCGTGGAATGAGTTTTTATTTTCTTTAATGTTCTTGGATAATCCAAACTCATTTACCTTATCAAGGGCAATACAATATCTTAGTGGTGATGCCGAAACACCAAGACAATATTTAATGGCTGGGTCAGTAGTTGTTACAATACCTGTTTTATTAATTTTTGTATACTTTGAAAAATATTTAGTGAGTGGTCTTACTGCAGGAAGTGTAAAGGGTTAATGGAAGATTTTATCAAATCAGCTAAGAAAGTTTTATTAGGCAATAAAAAAAAAGGATACACATTACCAACCAATAACAAATTGTACCCAGCGCAATGGAATTGGGACTCAGGTTTCATTGCTCTAGGATATTCACATTTTAAATTTAAATATGCTCTAGATGAAATAAAGACATTAATAAGAGGTCAATGGAAAGATGGAA
>CABZDY010000039.1 GCA_902524635.1 uncultured Pelagibacteraceae bacterium | reverse complement strand
AAACAATGGCTAAAATAGATTTATCAAATATTTCTCATTCATATAATCCTAATGATGCAAATCCAACTTTTGCATTAAATCCATTTTCAATGACTTGGGAAAATGGGAAAAGATATGCAATTTTAGGACCATCAGGTTGTGGTAAGACAACTATGCTAAATATTGTTTCAGGTTTAGTTAAACCATCTAAAGGGAATATTTTATTTGATGAAAAAGATGTAACAAATCTTATTACTGAAGAAAGAAATATAGCACAAGTTTTTCAGTTCCCAGTTATTTATAGTACAATGACTGTTTACGATAACCTAGCTTTTCCCTTAAAGTGTAGGAACTTTTCCAAAGAAAAAATTGATGAAAGAGTAAAATCAGTTTCAGATACTTTAAGACTTTCATCTTTTTTAAATTTACCAGCCAGAAAACTTACTGCAGATCAAAAACAACTCATTTCACTAGGAAGAGGATTGGTAAGAGAAGATGTTGCAGGTGTATTAATGGACGAACCATTAACTGTAATTGATCCGGATTTAAAATTTAGACTTAGGAGAAACCTAAAAGAAATTAATGAACAATATAAAACGACTTTAGTCTACGTAACCCATGATCAAAATGAAGCTATGACGTTTGCTGATAATATTATTGTTATGGATCAGGGAGAAATAGTCCAAGTTGGACTTCCAAAAGATCTTTTTGAAAGACCCAAAACAACATTTGTCGGTTACTTTATTGGATCTCCAGCCATGAATATTTTTGAAAGTGAGGTCTCTTCTGAATATTCTGTAAAAATTAATAATATTGAAATTAAAACAAACTCGAAACTCACGAAATTAAAAGATAAAAATGTAAAACTTGGGATTAGGTCAGAATTCATAAATGTTGTAGAAAAAGAGGGTGAAAATACAATAAAAGCTTCACTTACTAGAGTTGAAGATTTTGGAAATTTCAAATTATTGACGGCAAATATGGATAATTTTGTAATCAAATCTAAAGTGGATAGAGAATTGCCAATTTCAATTGGAGATATCAATCTTTATATACCCCCTGAAAAATGTTGTGTGTATGATAACGAAAAGCTAATTTAATACAATCTTGGATTGTATTTTACAAAATGTCTTAATTTTTAAAATGACTCTAAGTTACAATTATGTTTAATTGTCATTAGTTAATTAACTATAGAGGAGAAATAAATGATTAAAGACAAAAAATCTTTGAAGGTAAAAAAATCACCTTCAAGACGTAAGTTCTTTAAAGCTGCTGCTGCAACGGGTGTTGCTGCTGTTGCTGCATCATCTTTAGCTGCTCCAGCTGTTGCTGCTGAAAGAATAGAAGCATCAATGGTTGCTACTTGGGGAAGAGATTTTCCAGGTCTAGGAACAGGAGCACAAAGATTTGCACAAAGAATAACAGATATGAGTGACGGTAGAATACAAGTTACTTACTATGCTGCTAACGAAAGAGTTAAAGCTTTTGACTCATTTGATGAAGTAGCATCAGGTAACTCTCAAATGTATCATGCCGCTGACTATTACTGGGTAAAGAAAAATCCTGCTTGGGGTTACTTTACTGCGGTACCTTTTGGTTTCACTTACACTGAAATGAATGCTTGGATCAGATTTGCTGGTGGTCAGGAGTTATGGGACGAACTAGCAGATGGTTTTGGTCTAAAAAACTTCATGTGCGGTGATACAGGAGTTCAAATGGGTGGATGGTTTAACAAAAAAATCAGAAGTCCAAATGACTTTAAAGGTTTAAAAATGCGTATGCCTGGTTTAGGTGGACAAGTAATTGGTAAACTTGGAGGATCTCCAGTTTCACTTCCTGGTGGACAGATTTACGAAAACTTAGTTTCTGGTGCAATTGATGCAACAGAGTGGGTTGGTCCATGGAATGATGAAGCTATGAAATTCCAAGAAGCTGCTAAATACTACTACTATCCTGGTATGCACGAGCCTGGATCAATGTTAGCATGCGGAACTAATAAGTCTTGGTTCACAAGCTTATCTAAAGCTGATCAATTATTAATCGAAGCTGCTGCAGCAATGGAAAATGACGTTATGATGTCTGAGTACAATGCTAAAAACGGCGCAGCACTTGCAAGATTGATTAATGATCATGGTGTTAAACTAGAGAAGTTTAGCGACAAGGTTTATGACGGGTTTGGAAAAGCAGCAGAGGAAGTCTTTGAAGAGACAAGAGCGAGTAGTGGTCTTGCGGAAAGAATCCATACAAGTTTCTTAAAAGCTAGAAAAGAAATTGGTGCTTGGACAAACCTATCAGACTCACCTTACATTCAGCAAAGAAACAGAGTGCTAGGAATGTAATTACGTCTTTTATGTAATTAAAAGGGCCCTTAATTGGGCCCTTTTTTTTATATTTAATAAAAGTCAAAATTTAGTATTTAGAATAGTTAATGGACGCAAAAAGTAAAAGTATTCATCTTTATTTAAGAATTTTAAGCTATTCAGTGATAGCTTTTACACTGGCTTTTTTGTTAAATAACTTACTTACAGTTTGGGCTGAATGGCCTGGAGTGAGAAAAATTTTTTCTCATCATGAATTGTTTGGTCATAAACAAAAGCTTTTAGAGGGATCAGACTTAAACTATGGTTATATGCAAATTGGATTATATCTGATTTGTATAGGACTTTTAATTTCTTATGTTTTTAAAACGTACTCTCAAACATTAGAAACAGACTCAGAAATATTATCAAAATTTTCAGCTTATATAGTCAGATCATCTTTCTGGGCGGTATTCTTAGTTGGTTTAGCTGATTTTATAATTTCTTTTATGGTTGTCGAAAGGTTATGGGAAACAATTTTTAGTCCAGAGGTTAAAGCCTTTATGGTTAAGGCTCCTGAAAGAATAACATTCATACACTTTCCTATTATAGCAGTTTCTTTTGTGATTGGTTATTTTACTAAATCTGTTGGTTTTATATGGTTAGCAGTTTTAGTTGTATTAAGTGAATTTTTTATAGTTTTATCAAGATTTATATTTTCATATGAGCAAGCTTTTCAAGGAGATCTTGTGAGATTTTGGTACGCAGCGTTATATTTATTTGCAAGCGCTTATGCACTAATTCATGAGGGTCATGTTAGAGTTGATGTTCTTTATTCCACTTTTAGTGAAAGAAAAAAAGCATGGACTAATGCAATTGGTTCTGCCGTGCTTGGTGTACCACTTTGTTTAATTGTTATATTTTTAGGTTTAAATGGTAAAGCAAGTATTATTAATGGGCCGGTAGTTGCATTTGAGGTTACCCAGCAAGGTTCTAATGGATTATATTTACTGTATTTAATGGCAGTGTATCTAGCAGTATTCGCAATTACGATGTTGTTACAGTTTACAAGTTTTTTTATGAATAGTAGTTACAAACTTTTGATGAACGAAAATGAATCAAGTATTTCAAACATAAATAATACTAATGAAGTTCAGACAAAAAATATGGAAAGCCAATAATGGAATTATTTTTCTTAGCAATCTTAGTTTTAATTATGATTGTTGCTCTAGCATCAGGTTATCCCGTAGCATTTGCTCTTCCTGGTTCTGCTATCATATCCATTGGTTTAGCTGCATTTTTTGGGTATTTATTTGAAGGAGATGCAGATGCTTTTTTTGCAGTAGATGGACCTATAGAGTGGCTTGTTGCTGGTATAACTAACTTTAGAAGTAATTATTGGGATGTTGAAACCGACACTTTAATTGCAATTCCTTTATTCATTTTTATGGGGATTATGCTTCAAAAATCAAAAATTGCGGAAGACTTATTAATTACAATGGGTCAATTATTTGGCCCTATTCCAGGAGGTTTAGGTATCTCAGTTATATTTGTTGGAGCATTACTCGCAGCAACTACGGGTATTGTTGGAGCAACAGTTATTGCAATGGGGTTAATTTCTTTACCTACAATGTTAAATAATAATTATGACAGAAAACTTGCAAGTGGAATTGTGTGTTCGTCTGGAACACTTGGGCAAATTATCCCTCCATCTATTGTACTGATTATTATTGCAGACCAATTAGCCAGTGCATCAGATGTTGCTAATAATATGAGACAGAATGATTACAAAGCTTTAACGGGTGAATTTAATATGCCAGGCGAGTTTAGAGTTGGATCATCAAGTGCCGGAGACATGTTCCTTGGTGCTCTTTTACCAGGATTAGTCTTGGTTGCTCTTTATATGATTTATGTGTTTTTTTATGCAAGATTTAAAAAAGGGGTTGCACCACCAGTGCCATTTAAGGGGGAATTTAATTTTAAATTTTGGATGAGAGTAATTGTTATAATTATTCCACCACTTGCATTAATATTTGCAGTTTTAGGTTCGATACTAATGGGTATTGCAACTGTTAATCAAGCTGGTTCAATTGGAGCCATAGGTGCAACACTAATGGCAGGTTACAGATTATTTGAAGGAAAGAAAAGTGCTTTTTATCCCCTTTTACTTATTATAGGTTCGTTGATACCAATCACTTTTTTTGCTTCAAATTATGAACTCAACATAAAAAATTTAGAGGAAAGAGATATTGGAGCAATATACGCAACTGCTTTCTTTGTTATCCTTCTTGTAATCGGAATATCGTGGAGCTTTTGGAGAACTTATAAAACAGAGAATGTTTTAAAAGAGGTTGTTACTGAAACTTGTATAACTACTTCAATGGTATTTATTATTCTTTTAGGAGCTGCGATGCTTACTTCTGGATTTAGAGCGTTTGGTGGTGAAGAATTAGTTAGAGATTTCTTACAGGATTTACCTGGTGGATTTTGGACTCAGTTTGTAGTTGTTATGATTGTAATATTTTTACTGGGTTTCTTTTTAGATTTTATTGAAATTGCTGTTGTTGTTGTTCCAATAATTGCACCAATATTGTTGGCTGAAACAGGAGCTAATGTAACGGCAGTTTGGTTAGGAGTTATGATTGGAGTGAACTTGCAAACTTCTTTTTTAACCCCACCATTTGGATTTGCATTATTTTATTTAAAAGGTGTAGCGCCAAAAGTAGTGCAAACACTAGATATTTGGAAAGGTGTAGTACCATTTATAGCTTTGCAGCTTGTCGGTTTAGCAATAGTTGGCTCATATCCATC
>CABZDY010000038.1 GCA_902524635.1 uncultured Pelagibacteraceae bacterium | reverse complement strand
TTGGCTAACATTGTGTGAATTTATTGTTAGATGACCAGAGTTATGAACTCTAGGTGCAATTTCATTAACATATAAGTTTTCATTTTTATCAATAAAAAACTCAACGCATAAAGTTCCAATATAATCTAGTTCTTCAACAATTTGTTTTGCCCATTCTTTAGATTTCACTTTTATTGAGTCTGGAATTTCAGCAGGAATTTTTGAATGTTTCAAAATTTGATCTTCATGAACATTCTCAATTGGTTCATATATTTCATATTTTTGATTACCAAATCTACATATGACAATTGAAATTTCTTTTTTAAGATTAATGAACTTTTCTAAAATATATTCTTTAGTAAAATCAATGCCTTCATTTATATCGCTTAACCTATTTAATTTATATTGACCTTTGCCATCATATCCAAGAGTAGTAGTTTTAAGTAATCCAGGTAAAAGGTTTTCATTATCTTTTATTTCGTCTTTATTTTTAATTAAAGCATAATTAGTTGTTCTAATATTATTATTATTTAAAAAATCTTTTTCAGTTAATCTATTTTGGATTAAACTATTTATTTCTGGTTTGGGTAAAACACTCTTTGATTTATTTATTTCATTTAATATATCAAAGGGTATATTTTCAAATTCATAGGTAACTAAATCAACGCTATTAACAAATTCTGTTATAATTTTTGTATCATTATAGTTTCCATATATGAACTTATTGGCAAAATTTTTGGCAGGCGCATCTGGATCATCACTAATTACTACAGTTTTTATATCTATCTTTTTAGCAGCTTCAGAAAGCATACTACCTAGCTGACCACCTCCAATTATCCCTAAAACTGGTTGGTTCATTTATTTTGGTTTTTTTGTAACAGATTTTGATTGTTTAGATCGCCACTTGTTGAGATTATTTTTAACATTCATATCAAAGGTAGAGATAATTGATGCTGCATATAAAGCTGAATTTATAGCTCCATCCGTACCTATTGCTACAGCTCCAACCGGTATACCTTTTGGCATTTGAACTATTGAAAGTAAACTATCAAGACCTTTTAATTTTTTACTTTCAATTGGTACTCCAATTACTGGAATTCTTGTTAGAGACGCAATCATTCCTGGCAAATGGGCTGATCCTCCAGCTCCAGCAATTATCACAGAAATATTATTTTTTTCAGCAGATTTTGCATAATTAAACATACGTTCTGGAGTTCTATGAGCCGAAACTATATTTGTTTCATAATTAATTTTAAGCAATTTAAGAATTTTTTCACAAAATTTCATGGTTGAGTAATCAGAATTACTTCCCATAACAATTGATACCTTGTGACTATATTTTTTGTTTTTCATGATATAAATTTGAATTAGTTTAGATTAGCATATTCTTTAAATTTAAACTAGTCGACAAATTATATTATACTTATATGGTCTTTAAATATGAACTATCGAATTGACAATCTCCAATATTGTAACTGGTCTAGAGATATTTTTCTAATCAATAGGGAAGCTGGATTAAATGCAGTACACGTTACTCTAGTATATCACGAAGATTATAACGAATTTTTGCAAAGAGTAAAAGAGTGGGATAGATTTTTTGAAGAAAATTCAGACTTAATATTTTTAGGAAAAACATTTGAAGATATTACAAAAGCTCAATCAGATAATAAAACAGCAATTTTTTTTGGTTTTCAAAATTGTTCACCGATTGAGGATGACATCAATTTAATAGAGAAAGTTTATGAGCATGGTTGTAGATTTATGCAACTTACTTATAATAATCAATCTCTTCTAGCCACAGGATGTTATGAAAAAAATGATTCTGGTGTAACAAATTTTGGAAGAGAAGCAATTAAAGAGATGAACAGGGTAGGTATAGTTGTGGACATGTCCCATTCAGCAGAGAAAAGTACTTTGGATGCAATAGAAATAAGTGAAAAACCAATTGCAATTACCCATGCTAATCCTTCTTTCTGGCATCAAGCTCTAAGAAATAAATCAGATTTCTTGTTAAAGAAACTTTCTGAAAGTGGAGGTATCTTAGGTTTATCATTATATTCTCATCATTTAAAAGATGGAAAAAATTGTAAATTAGAAAGCTTTTGTGAAATGGTTGCTAAAACTGCAGAAATAATGCAAGTAAAAAATATTGGTATTGGATCAGATCTATGTTTGAACCAACCTGACAGTGTTGTTGAATGGATGAGAAATGGAACTTGGTCTAAAAGTACACATTATGGAGAGGGAAGTAAAAAAAAACCTGGATTTCCAAAACAACCTGACTGGTTTTTGGACGCTAGAGGGTTTGATAATTTAGAAAGTGGATTAAAAAAAGTTGGTTTTAATAAGCAAGAAGTAGAAGGAATTTTAGGAAATAATTGGTTTAATTTTTATAAAGGAATTAATTAATGGAAATAAGATTAAGAGATCCAAAATTTTTGATGAAACTATCTAAATTGGGATCTTTTCATCAATCAAAATTATCATTTCTAAGATCTTTTTTATCTGAATTTAAAGATTGGAAATATAGCCGAGATTTATTTCAACTAAATGACAAAGGACATGGTAGAGCTGTTTATTCATTTACAAAAAACAAAAGAACATATTCTCTCATTTGTTTTGCTAATGAAATCAAAGATGACGAGAGATCAGATAGAGTAATAGCCACTAAGTGGGATGCTGCTTTTACCTTATTTGATGGAATTCCATCAAAAGAAGACATAGATAGACTTAACAACAATGTTCCAAAACAAGAGGTGGGAAGACTTTCGTATAAGGAATTAACGTTATCAAGAGCTAACAAGTCAGTAAGAGTTTTCGACCATGTGGTTGACAGTTTATCAAATGGAGAGCAACCTAATAAAGAAATTTTATCAAAGGTTGGGTATTTATATAGAACAACAGCAGTTTATGGATCAGGAAAATTTGGTTTAGCGGATAGGTTTAGAATTAAAAATAGAGAGGAAATCAGAGGACCTTTTAGATTAGAGATGATGCTTGTTTATCTCGTTAGACAATTTACATTTGATCAGGTAAATCATATTGCAAAAAATAAAAATCCAAAACTAGCAGTAGAATTAGATCCTGCAATTAGCAGAAACTTAGGAATTGGAAATTCTACTGGCCTTGGTATGGCTCCTTTTATTGTTAATCATCCTACTTTGTTGAATAATTGGATACATGCAAGAGAAACTGCTTTGAAACATATAAGAGAAATAGAGCAAGTTTCAAAAAATGAGATTGATATTTTTTATAATTGCCTAATTAAATCTTTAAAAAATATAACCAGCTGGCACACTGATAGCGAATTTCAAAAAAAAAAAATCAAAGGATTAATTGAAGATTTAAAAAAGTTTATAAAATTTATGAAAGAAGATTTTAAATTTCAAAATTCATATCAATTTAATCAAATATACAACTGGTCAGAGGAGAATTTACATGATGAATGTATAGAATATATTGTATCTATGATGATGGAACCGTATGATAACATAGTTAATCCATTAATTACGCAGATGAGTTCTGATGAGGAAGAGCATTTTAATATTCCTGTTGATAGAACTATTGAAGATTTAAGAAACATATTAGAAAACAAATATTCTGAAATACTTAAAATTGATTTTTTAAAAGACGAAAATAATCAAAACTTTTGGTTTATATCAAAAAATAAAGAAGAGCCTAGAATAGGAGATAGATATATTGATGAGGGATCTGATTTAGAACAACCTTTGGCAATAGCAAGAGACATAAATAAACTTTATGAAGCTGTATTTACAAAAAAAAATAGTTCTAAAATTGGCAAATTTTTAAAAGATAATAATCATTTAAGGCACGTTGTCAGAAGAGCATTTATTGCAGAAAAGTTTCCTTATTCAGAAATCCAAGACAATACAATTGGGTCCAAACTAGTTCCAATTGATATGTTAAGATTAAAATTATCATTTTTTGGAGCTATAAAGTTTGATCCTAGATCAGATAAATGGTTGCGTATTTGCATGTTCCAAGGAGCACCTTTGCCCTCAGAATTGGGAAATTTTGATGATAAATGGATTTATAAATCATAAATAAATGAGAAGTTTTAGTGAAATAGAAGTAACTACAAAAAAAGCATCTAAAGCTATTGGTTTTTCTTGGGGAATATCAGAGGAGGTAGGAAAAAATATTCGATTACTAGAAATGTTTGGACTACCAGGTCTTAAAAACTTAAATCAATACTACAAAATTTATAAAATCAGTAATTTTGAAAATATCGATGAAATATCGACCTCAAATACTCCAAAGACTTTTTATTGTCCTATATTATCTGGACTAAATTTTTTTGATCAATCTTCATCAATATCTAAATTCAATGAAATTGAAGTAAATAAGATTGCTTTTCCAATAATATTTTTATCATTTGTAAGTAGAACTTCAGAAATTATTGGTAAGAGAATTTTTTTAAAGATGGATGATAAAGAATTTTTATTTAATTTTAATGAGTCTATTTATTCAAACTATCTAACAGGAGACGTATTGGAAAAATCAGATAAAATTAATTTAAAATTTTTAGATAATAAGAACAGTTTTACTGAAGATGATTGGTCTGAAATTTATAATTTATCTCTAAAAACTTACGTCGACGAAAGTGATAAATCGAGGGAACGAACAGCAGGAGCTGGATTAACAGATAATGACTAAAGAATATGATGCAGAATTAAATAAGAATTTAGAAGCAGATTTAAATGATATTTGTGAAGAGTGTAAAAAAGAAGATGAAAGTGTAACTCAAAATTTATTCCTTACCGGTTTTAAAATATGCAAGTCTTGCAGAACATCTAAAACTGTTTTTCCTTTTTAGCTAATATTACTAATTGGAATTGAATTCATTCTATTAATTATGAATGTTATAGATAGAAAAGCTATTATTAGAAAAGATAAAAATACTATTCCAAATGATTTCAAGTTAGATTTTAAATTCAAAATTTGTTTGGTTGATATTATAAGGGATGCAAAAATCCAAAATTGAGTAAGGAAAATAATGGGCAGAACTAAGTCAGGTGTTACTGCAAAAAACCTAATTAAACCTGGTGCATGAGCATATCCAACGGCTATTAAAATCTTTTTAAAAGGAACCTTACTCCCTTTATCTGGAAAAATTTTAACTCCAATTACAAAAATAAAAATAGCCCAAACAAACCATGTTAAAAGAGCTGTCAAGCCTGAGATGCCAATTGATGTTCTCACAATTGAATTTGCAGCTACTGCTCCCGCAACACCATCAAGTATCATTACAAGACCAGCAAAATAGATTGCAGCCTCACCAAAATATTTATTATCTCTGTATAAGCTTTTATCTAACTTTAAAGATTTAAAAAAAATTTCTAAAAATTGTGCGAACATTTTAATTAGGGAGGAGTTTAGCTCCTCCCTTCAATTGATTAACCTTTTACAACTTCTCTTGTATTGGCGTTGTAAGATTCTTTAAATGGTATATCTACCACTACAGCATCAACAGGTTTGCCTGGTGTTTCAGAATATTTTTCAGGTAAGTGTACCTTAAATTTAGTTCCTACTTTTCCTTTTGGAAACCCATTAGCGTTTAATGTTCCATCAAACGGAACATAACCCATGGCTATATTTTGTTTTTTTTCAGGGTGATACCAAGGGGATGTAACAAAACCTATAGGTTCTCCACCGCCTTCATCAGAAATCAACCAAAAA
>CABZDY010000037.1 GCA_902524635.1 uncultured Pelagibacteraceae bacterium | reverse complement strand
AATGATAATTCGTAATATTTTTTTATTTTTAATAATTATATTTGGATTAATTTCATGTTCAGAAAAGCAAGAAAAAATTTCAATAATTAAAGAAAATAATTTAGAAATGCAGATGATTGAAGCCTATAATGAAGGATTAAAAGAATTTAATAAGGGTGATATTTTTTTTGCAGCAAAAAAATTTAATGAGGTAGAACTTTTATATCCTCAATCAATATGGGCCCCTAGGTCAACATTAATGGCAGCCTATGGATATTATTCACAATTATATTTTATGGATGCTATTTATGAATTAGAAAGATTTTTAGATAAATATAAAAATCATCCAAACACAGATTACGCATATTATTTGTTAGCCATATGTCACTACAACCAAATAGTGGATGAAAAAAAAGATCTAGGAGAAATTATTAAAGCTAAGACGTATTTTAATTTATTGATAAAGGAATATCCTAATACAGATTTTTCAGAAGATGCTAAGTTTAAGGTCGAATTAATTGAGGAGATACTTGCCTCAAAGGAACTTTATTTAGCAAAGTATTATTTAGATAGGGAAAAGTGGATACCAGCTATGAATAGATACAAAAAAATTGTTAATCAATATGATACTACTATTTTTATTGAGGAAGCGTTATATAGATTAGTAGAACTAAATTACAAATTGGGCCTTATGGACGAGGCAAAAAAATATACAGTATTACTTGGATATAACTATCAATCTAGTAAATGGTATGAAAGATCTTATATAATTCTCAATAAAAATTATAAAAATAGAAAAGCAAAAAAAGATCTCAAAAAACAAAATTCTTTACTGAAAAAAATTAAAGGGTTATTTGACTAAAAAAACTAATGAAAGAAAATGATATTAAAAAATATTACAATCAAAGAATTAATCAATATAGAAAACATAATAAACTTTATTTTGATAAAAGTTCTCCTAAAATATCAGATAAAGAATATGATCAAATTAAAAGAGATATACTTGATTTGGAAAAACAATATTCATATTTAAATAGTAATTTATCGCCATCTAATTCTTTGGGATTTACTCCTTCTAAGAATTTTATTAAATCTAGTCATAGAGTTAAAATGCTTTCTTTATCCAATGCTTTTGATTTGGAAGATTTAAAAAATTTTGAAAAAAAAATATTTAATTATTTAAATAAAAAAATTGATATTGAATATAGCGTAGAGCCCAAAATAGACGGTATATCTGCATCTTTAACATACAAAGATGGAATGTTAGTTTTAGGAACATCAAGAGGAGATGGCACAATAGGAGAAGTAATTACTAAAAATTTAAAAACTATTGATGATATACCTCAAAAAATCAATAGTAAGGATTTTCCAAATGATATTGATATTAGAGGTGAAGTTTTTATCAAAAAAAGTGATTTCAATAATCTAAAAAATAATTTTGCTAATCCAAGAAATGCAGCTTCAGGATCATTAAGACAAAAAAATCCTGAGCAAACAAAAAAAATTCCATTAAATTTTGTAGCATATACGTATGGTTATTTTGAAAGCAAAACAATAAAGAAACAATCAGAATTTTTAAGATCTTTAAAAAAGTGGGGTTTTAAAACAAGTGAACATAATAAAGTTTTAAAAAATATAAATGATATAGAAAACTTTCATAAAAAATTTGAAAAAGATAGATTTGATATAGAATATGATATTGATGGGCTTGTTTACAAAATAAACAGTCTTGAACTTCAAAAAAGATTAGGTTTTACGGCAAATTCACCGAGATGGGCTATAGCCCACAAATTTTCAGCAGATAGCGCATATTCTGAGATAAAAGATATAAATATTCAGGTTGGTAGAACAGGCGCATTAACACCAGTAGCAAGAATAAAACCTGTAAATATTGGAGGAGTTATAGTTTCAAATGCAACACTTCATAATGAAGATGAAATAATTAGAAAAGATATAAGACTTGGTGATACTATAAAAATAGAGAGAGCTGGGGATGTTATTCCACATGTTATCCATGTTGATTTAAAAAAAAGAAATAAAAATTCAAAAAAATTCATTTTTCCTGTCAATTGTCCATCCTGTGGTTCCGAAACGATAAAAGAATTTAATAAAACAACAAATAAACATGATGCAGTCAGAAGATGTATTAATGAAGGATTTGATTGTGAAAAAATTGCAATTGAAAGAATTAAACACTTTATCTCTAAAGATGCAATGAATATAGATGGTCTTGGTAAAAAAGTTGTTGAAAATTTTTGGGATTTAAATTTAATAAGGTTCCCGCAAGACATATATAATTTAAATTATAAAAAAATATCAAATTTAGAAGGCTGGGGAGATCTCTCAGTTTCAAACTTAAAATATTCCATAGAAAAATCAAAAAAAGTTTCATTAGATAAATTTCTGTATGCTATTGGGATAAGACATATTGGAATTGAAAATGCTAAACTTTTAGCAGAGTATGTTAAGACGATTAAAAATTTTTCAAATTTCGTTAATAAAAATAAATTGAATGATCTTTTAAATATAGACGGAATTGGAGAAACTCAAATAAATTCTTTAAAAAAGTTTTTCAATAATAAATCAAATTACAAAGTGATTGAAAAACTTTCATCAATATTAAGTATTTCTGACTTAAAATTAAATAAGGCTGGCAAGCTCTTAAATAGTACATTTATGTTTACTGGAAAACTATCAAATATGAGTAGAGCTGAAGCAAAATCTTTAATTGAAGAAAATTCAGGATCTGTTGTAAGCTCGGTAAATAAAAAATTAAATTATTTAATTATTGGTGAAAAGCCCACAACACGAAAAGTTCAACAAGCTCAAGAATTAGGAATAAAAGTATTATCTCAAAAAGAATGGCTTAACTTACTAGATTAAGCTAGCTAACCATTTTTTTTCATTTTTACTTAGATATTTTGAAATATTGTTATAAACCTCAAAGTGATACTTAAATAAATAATTCTTTTCCTTTTTGTTAAGTAGTTTAGGACTAATAAGGTCATTATCAATTGGTGCCATTGTTAGATTTTTGAACAAAAGATTAGATTTTTTTTTTTTAATAAAAACTAAATTTTCAATCCTAATTCCAAAATCATTTTTTTTATAAAAACCAGGTTCATTGCTTAAAACCATTCCCTCCTCTAATTTTACGAAGTTGTTTTTAGATATTCCTTGTGGTCCCTCATGAACATTTAAAAATGCCCCAACTCCATGACCAGTTCCATGACGATAATCAAGACCAACAGAATTGAGGCTTTTTCTAGCAATTTTATCAATATTATGACCATTCTTCTCTTTCTTTATATTTGATAAGGCAACAGCAATATGACCTTTCAAAACTCTCGTAAAAATATCTTTAATTTTATTTGTAACATTAGATAAACATACTGTCCTAGTTACATCTGTAGTTCCCCATTTATATTGGCCACCAGAGTCAAGTAGAAGTAAATCATTTTTTTTTAACTTTCTATTTGAAAATTTATCAGATCTATAATGAATAACTGCACCATTTGGTCCAGATCCAGCAATTGTATCAAAGCTCGGGTATAAATAATTTTTATTCCTTTTTCTGAAAATTTCTAATTTTTGTTCAATTTTTTTTTCTGTAAGATTTTTTATATTATGATTTTTAATCCAATATAAAAACTTTGTTAAAGCTACACCATCTTCAATATGTGTATTGATCATATTTTTAATCTCAGTTTTATTTTTAATAGATTTCAAAATATAAATACTATCTTCTCTGTCAGTTATTTTAAATTTATAATTAATTAAGCTTTCTTCAAAAACCGAGCAGGTTTTACTATCAATACAAAAATTTCCAATTTTAAAATTAATTAAGCATTTAAAAATATCATCTTCTTTTAAAAATTTTATTTTTAATTTTTTATGAGTTAACTTAATTTCTTTTATTTTATCCTGATTTGAAAAAAGAAAAATTTTTCTATTTATTGTTAATATCATTTTACAATTTGCGATTGGAGAATGTGGAAGATCCTTACCTCTTATATTAAGAAGCCAGCAGATATTTTCACCTGAACTTATAAAATTATAATCAATTTTCTTTTTTTTCATTATTCGTATTAGTCGATTTATTTTATTATTTACACTTTCTCCTGCTACAATTGTTTCAAGACTAAAGAAGGGATAATTTTCTTTTATATTCTTTTTTTTTGTAAATTTAAAATTTACAGGAACCAAAATGAATTTATCTCCAAAATATTTTTTTAAAGTTTCTGAAGTAAAAAGATCTGGATCAAATCCAATTTTACTTTTATTTTTTAATATATCTTTAGGCCACAAATATGGAACTTCACAAATTTCATAGTTTTTTCCAGATTCTTTTTCAGCTTGTATAGTATATCTGCCATCAACAAATAAATATTTCTTATGTTTTAAAAAAATAGCAAAACCCGCAGATCCAGAAAATTTTGTCACTGATTTTAGATTATTTATTTTAGAATACTCAGTGAAGTAATTATCATTTTTTGGCAGTATATAACCATCTAAATTATTTGATAAAATAATATTATTTATTACAACACTCATTTTAATTTTTTTTGATAACGTATCCAACCAGGACTTCTAATTTCATTATCACCATCGAAATTTATATCTTGGTTGAATTCAAAATCTTCTTCCTTTTCATCTATAAAATTATTATTTTTTTTAATATATTCATCTGGCAGTTCATCCACGAACCTCGAAGCCATACTATCAATCCAATCTCCTTGATAAAACCTATTCATGGAAAACGATATTTTAGCCTGTTTTTTTGCCCTAGTAATCGCAACATAAGCCAATCTTCTTTCTTCCTCTAATCCACTTTCACCTTTTTCCTCAATGCTTTTCTGGTGGGGAAATAAACCTTCCTCCCATCCAGGTAAGAATACAACATCAAATTCTAGTCCTTTAGATGCATGTATTGTCATTAAATTTACTTTTTCACTTTGCCAATCTTGGTCTAATGATGTTGCAAGAGCAACGTGTTCTAAAAAACTCTCTAAATTATCAAATTCTTTCATTGCATTTAATAATTCTTTTATATTTTCTAATCTATTTTCATTTTCTAAGTCTTTCTTATTTTTAAGCATTTCACTATATCCAGACTCATCAAGAATTGTTTGTAATAACTTATTATGATTCATTTTACTCTTTAAATCATTTCTCCATTTGGTTAAAAGATTTAGGAGAGAATTTAAACCTAATTTTGTTTTAGGTTTAATTTTGTTCTGTTCAATTAAATGTTTTGAAGCAACTTCTAAAGAGCATTTATTTAATTTAGCAAAATTATTTATAGCTTTTACTGTTGTATCCCCAATAGATCTTTTTGGGACATTTAAAATTCTTTCAAAAGCCAAATCATCTTGGGGTTGAAAAACTGTTTTTAAGTATGCGACACAATCTTTTACTTCTGCTCTTTCATAAAATTTAATACCACCAATAATTCTGTATGGAACACCAATTTTTAAAAACCTTTCTTCAAATTCTCTAGTTTGAAAAATAGCTCTTACAAGAATTGCAACTTCATTTAATGAAAATTTATTTTTGAAATCTTCAATATTAGAACCTATTTCAGTTGCTTCATCTTTTACGTTTCTAAAACAGTTTAACGTTACAAGCTCACCGTCTTCTTGATCTGTAAAAAGTGTTTTTCCGACTCTATTTTGATTATTTTCAATAATATTGGATGCAACATTTAAAATATTTTGAGTTGATCTATAATTTTTTTCTAATCTTATTATTTTGGTATTTTCATAAACATTTTCAAATTGAAGAAAATTCTTAATTTCTGCTCCTCTCCAGCTATATATTGATTGATCGTCATCTCCTACACAGCATATATTTTGGTTATGTTTTGCTAAATGTTTAAGCCATTCACTTTGAATAAAGTTTGTGTCTTGATATTCATCAACTAAAATAAATTTAAACTTTTTAGAATATATTTGTGATATATCGGCATGTTTTTCAAAAATCTTAACAGTATGAAGTATTAAGTCGCTAAAATCTGCTGCATTTAAATCTATTAATTTATGTTGATATATCTTATAAATAGATAGGAAATTTTTTTCTAATATATCATTACGTTTCAGTACAACTTCGTCTGGGTAAAAGCCTTTATTCTTCCATTTATCAATTACTGCCAAAATATATTTTGGAGATATTTTTTTTGTATCTATGTTTTCAGATTTACAAATATTTTTTATTAATCTTACTTGATCATCTTGGTCAATAATTGAAAAATTAGATTTTAATCCAGCTGCCTCTGCGTGTTTTCTTAATATTTTTGCACTTATTGAGTGAAAAGTACCTAACCAAGGAAGACCCGTTGCCTCTTTTCTTAAGAATTTAGAAACTCTTAGTTGCATTTCTTTTGCAGCTTTATTTGTAAATGTTACTGCTAAGATTTGGTTTGGAAATGCCTTACGTTGTTTAACAATATGGGCAATTCTAGCTGTAAGAACTCTTGTTTTTCCAGACCCCGCTCCTGCAACAATTAAAAGTGGTCCATTTAAATGTAGAACTGCCTCTTCCTGCATTTGATTAAGATTTGTTAAATAATCTAAATTCATCATTTATTTTTTTCTAAATTAAG
>CABZDY010000036.1 GCA_902524635.1 uncultured Pelagibacteraceae bacterium | reverse complement strand
TTTATTCAAAAAAATTCATCAATAAAAGATAAAGAAAGACTCATAAAACACTTAGCTGATTATTACTTGTCATTAAACAAAATAGAAAATTCATGCTCTGCCATTGATAGTTTGAGTTTAATAACTGATGAATATTTAACATATTTCAAAATTTATTGTTTAATAACTCAGAATAAAAAGGATGAGGCTCAGTTGTTGTTTGATCTTAACTCTGAGCTAGACTCTTTAAATGACTTTTTTGTTAAAAAGTTTGAAGTATTAATGGGATATGAGGATAATAACTTTATATTGTCTGATGAAAATGTTCTTTATTTTCACCTATCTCATAAAACAGACAAGAATTTTTTATACTATCCATCTGTAGAGTCTGATGAATTTATTTGGAAATATTTGTCTAACTCAAATTTACTTAAAAATTTAAATGATTTTAATCTCAGTGATATTGATCAGGTTAAGTTTCTAGAGAAAGCAACTAGTGAAGGTATTTTTGATGAAAAAGATCTATTGAACTTGTACAAAAAATTCCAACTTTTATTCTTTAACTCATCAGACTCAATCGAAAGAACAATGTGAAATTTTCCATTTTCATTAGATTTATGATTTTTGTGCAAAAATGACTTGTCCTCTATATAAACTTTTGAAATACAATCCTGCGACAAAATTTTTTTTTCTACGGTTTCAATTAGTTGATTAATATTCATTTAATAAAGTATTATACATCATGAAAAATATTTGTGATTGGAATAATTGCACGGAGGAAGGTCTTTTTAAAGCACCAAAAGAAAGGGATAATAGCAAAGATTATAGATTACTATGTTTAAACCATGTTAAAGAATTTAATAAAAGTTGGAATTATTTTACAGGTATGAGTGATCAACAAATAGTTGATTTTTTAAGGTCTGATATGACTTGGCACAAACCAACACAAAGTTTTAGTTCATCCGATAATTTTTTTAAAGTTCTTTGGAGTAATGCTTTAAAAGATGAGATGGATAAATTTAAATTTAATAATGATTTTAATAATATGAATAAGTTTAAATTTAATAACAATGATTTAAAAGCCTTTAATATATTAGGTATCAGCGTTGGATTAAAATGGGAAAAAGTACAAGAAAAATTTAAAAAGCTTGTCAAAAAATTTCACCCTGATATGAATTCTGGAAATAAAAAATTTGAAGACAAGCTTAAAGTAATAACTTTAGCTTATACTCAATTAAAAAATACATATAAGGATAAAATTGACACCAAATATTAACCATATCCCTGACATTAAATTATCTATAAAACAAACTTTTGGTATTGAAAGTGAAATGGAAGTTGATGCATTTTCAAAATCAAGTGAGTATGTCCCAGAAATCGATAAAACTTATAAGTTTGATAAAGATACAACATTAGCTATTTTGTCAGGATTTTCTTTTAATAAAAGAGTCTTAATCCAAGGATACCATGGAACTGGCAAATCAACTCACATCGAACAAATAGCTGCTAGACTTAACTGGCCTTGTATAAGAATAAATCTTGATAGTCATGTTAGTAGAATTGACTTAATAGGCAAAGATTCAATTATAATCAAAGATGGTAAACAGGTAACTGAATTTAAAGAGGGAATATTACCTTGGTCAATTCAAAATCCTGTGGCCTTAGTTTTTGATGAATATGACGCTGGTAGACCAGATGTAATGTTCGTTATTCAGAGAGTACTTGAGTCAGAAGGTAGCTTTACTCTATTAGATAAAAATAAAGTAATTAAACAAAATAAATTTTTTAGGCTTTTTGCAACAACAAATACTGTGGGACTAGGTGATACAACAGGACTATATCACGGGACACAACAAATTAATCAGGGACAAATGGATAGATGGAATATTGTATCTACATTAAACTATCTTAGTTTAGATAAAGAAATGGAAATTATATTAGGTAAGAACAAAAATTTAAATAATCCTAAAGGTAAAGAGCAAGTTTCAAACATGATAAAAGTTGCTTCACTTACAAGAAAAGGATTTATGGCAGGTGATATATCTACAGTAATGAGTCCTAGAACAGTTTTACATTGGGCAGAAAATTCTGAAATTTTCAAAGATATAGGATATGCATTTAGAGTAACATTTTTAAACAAATGTGATGATGCTGAAAAAAACACTATTGCTGAATATTATCAAAGATGTTTTGGGGATGAACTACCGGAATCAATGATCAATATTCAAATTTGATGAATAAAGAAGATAGTATTAAAGAAAAATTCAAACAAGCCCTTCAATCAACATACAAAGTAATTTCAGATGACTATAAGGTTGTCAAAAATAAAAAAAATGACGAAAAAGTTTATGAAGTTGGAGAAATTGACAATATTAATGATAAAAATCAATTTAAAAAACTAAGGGCTGAAACAGACTCTGAGGCGTTAAAAATAAGATTTTCAAACAGAAAATTATTGGATAAAAATAATCCACAAAATCCCTCTTGCAGAACACTCTACCAGCTAGCAGAAAAGGTAAGATATGAACTACTTGGTTCAGAGATGCTAAAAGGAATTTCCAAAAATTTTAAAGAAAATTATAAAAATAGACTTCAACATCTTAAACAAGAAAAAATAACAAAAAAAGAAGATACAAATATTGTTGATGCTTTTGAAATCTATATGACAAACAAATTTTTTAATGTCGAATTATACCCAGAAAATAAAGAAATTCTTAAATTCTGGGAGAAAGATTTTAATAAGTCAATAGACAAACACTTTGAATTTTTAAATCAAAATCTAGAAAATCAGGAAGTGTATAATGCTAAATTTTCCGAAATTTTAGAAAGTATGGATATATTCGAAAATGATGACACAACTGAAAAAGAAAATGAAGAAAATGATGATACGCAAGATCAAAATAATTCTAATAACAATGAAGATAAAGATAATAGTGACTCTAGCAAAACAAGCGAAGATGAAAATATAAGCCAAGGAATGGATAGCGAAGATGACGTAAATGAGTTTAGACTTGAAGATCAGCTTGGTAGTGAAAATAATGAGGATGCCGAGTCAGAAAATGTTATACAAAAAAAAAATTTAAGTGTAAGCGATAAAGAATATAAAATATTTACTACTGAATTTGACGAAGTTGCTAAAGCAGAAAGTCTAGATACAGCTGAGGAAATTCAAAAGCTGAGAAAAAATTTAGACCAACAGCTTACAAGTTTTCAAGATTTAATTACTAAGTTAGCAAATAAATTACAAAGACAATTAATGGCAAAACAAAATCGATCATGGGAATTTGATCTAGAAGAGGGATTGTTAGATAGCTCAAAATTACCTAGGATTATCATTGATCCATATAACTCCTTATCATTTAAAAAAGAAAAAGATTTAGATTTTAAGGATACAATTGTGACACTTTTAATTGACAACTCTGGGTCAATGAGAGGTAGACCAATAACTATAGCTGCAATATGTGCTGATATTTTATCCAGAACTTTAGAAAGATGCTCAGTTAAAGTTGAAATACTAGGTTTTACAACGAAAAATTGGAAAGGTGGTAAAAGTCGCCAGGAGTGGAATAGATTGGGTAAAACAAAAAATCCAGGAAGACTTAATGATTTAAGACATATAATTTATAAAGGTGCTGATTCTCATTGGAGACAATCAAAAAAGAATTTGGGTTTGATGCTAAAAGAGGGTTTATTAAAAGAAAATATAGATGGTGAAGCTATAACGTGGGCATTTAATAGATTAAAAAAAAGAAAAGAAGAAAGAAAAATCCTTATGGTTATTTCAGATGGAGCACCAGTGGATGACTCAACATTATCAGTTAATTCAGGAGACTTTTTAGAAAAAAATTTGAAAAAAATTGTTAAATTTATTGAAAATAAAAGTGAAGTAGAAATATTAGCTATAGGAATTGGTCACGATGTATCTCGATATTATAAAAAAGCAATCAAAATTTCTGATGTACAAGAACTTGGGGATGTAATGATAGATCAATTAAGTGGACTATTTGAAAATAAAAAACTTCACTAAAGACTAATTAAATCTTTATTAGACCACTCTATTTTAATTTCTGCACCACCTCTGGTTTCTGAATTCCTAATTAAGAGTTTTGCCTTATTTTTTTCTAACAAAGTTTTACCTATAAATATTCCCAAACCCAATCCTGCTCTTGATTTATTTTTAGATTGCAATGATTTTATATATGGATCTCCAATTTTGGTTAATATGTCTTTAGGAAATCCTGAACCATCATCTTCGACCGATATCGAAGAGTTTTCGCTGTCACTCGTTATTGAAATATAAATATTTTTTTTTGCAAACTTATTTGCATTTCCAATAAAATTTCTTATGCCATAAACAACTTCAATTAATTTTGAAATTTCGAATGAATTATAATTCTGCTCAGTATTTATGATAAAATTTTTATCTGATATTTCTTTGAAAGAATTAACAATTTCTTTCACATAATTATATAAAGTAATGTCTTTATCTATAAAATCATCTTCAACTACAGGATTTAAAGACAATTTTTTTAATATTACATTGCATCTATCAACTTGGCTTAAAAGTAATTCAACATCTTTTTGTAATTCTTTATTATTTTTAAAATTGTCATATAAATCTTGAGAAATAATTTTAATTGTAGAAAGCGGCGTACCTAAAGAATGAGCAGCCGCTGCAGCTTGTCCACCCAATGAAACTAATTCGTTCTCCTTAGAAATAACTTCTTGAATTTTATCTAATGCATCTTTTCTGACTTTTGACTCATTTCCAAACGTTAAAGCAAAAAAACTAAGGAAAATAAGTGCAATAATTAAGGCTAAAGGTATTGAATAATAATAGTAATTACTAAAAATATATTCATTTAATGGTGAAGGTAATTCTTGATGATAGAAAGTAAGAAGAATAATAGAAGATATTGTCAAAATTATTAGTAAAATGTTTGTTTTAATGCTTAAGCTATTTGAGGCAAATATACTTGGTATTATAAGGAATATTGAGAATGGATTTATGGTACCACCTGTTAAATATAGCAAAAAACTTAATTGTATAATATCAAGGGTAAGAAAAGTGAAAGATATTTTTTCTTGAAGCTGATTTTTTTTAAAAAAATAAAATAGAAAAATGTTACTTAAAGCACCTAGGAAAACTATAATATTTGCTAGTAAAAAGTTGAATTCAAATTTAAATAAGAATGCAACAGCATTTATAGTAATAAATTGGCCTATTACACCTATCCACCTTAAATTGACATATGTAATTTTATTTAAGTGCGATGATTTGGAATTGGTACTTAACTCCATTAATTAAATATCTAAATTAACAACATTTATAGCATTATCTACAATAAAATCTTTTCTAGAAGCAACATCGTTACCCATTAATGTTTGTATAAGATTTTGATCTTTTTGAAGATTTTTTGAATATTGAACTTGAAGTAAATTTCTAGTCTCTGGATTTAATGTAGTATTCCATAATTCTTCAGGATTCATTTCTCCAAGTCCTTTAAACCTTTGAATATTTAATTTAGATTTTTCTAATTGAATCATTCTGTCAAATTCTTTAGAGTTTTTCTTAACTTTTTTTATATCCTTAGAATTCTTAATTATATAATTTTCAAGATCTTTTTCATCTTTTATATAGATACCTTTAGAGCCTTTGTTAATTTTAAAAAGAGGTGGTTGAGCTAAATAGACATGGCCTTTTTCTATTAATTTATTAAAAGGGATATTATTAAAAAAAGTTAAAAGTAGTGCTCTAATATGTGAACCATCAACGTCTGCATCTGTCATGATTATAATTTTTCCATATCTTAAATCCTCTAAATCTATTTCTTCTGTTTTAGGATCTAATCCAAGAGCATTTATCAATGTAACAATTTCATTTGAAGAAATCATCTTTGATAATGATTTTGTTCTTAGGTCACTTTGATTTCCATTTTTTTTAGACCCATTAATTTCTGTATATGTATTTAAAATTTTTCCCCTCAATGGTAGTACTGCTTGATACTCTCTATTTCTTCCTTGTTTAGCTGACCCTCCAGCTGAATCTCCCTCAACTATAAATAATTCTGTGCCTTCTTGTTTTGAGTTTTGACAATCTGCCAATTTTCCAGGTAATCCAGTGAGCTCTAAAGCACCTTTTCTTCTAACGTTTTCTCTCGCTCTTTTTGCAACATCTCTTGCTACAGCAGCCTGAATTATTTTCGTTAAAATTATTTTAGAAACAGAAGGGTTTTGGTCAAACCAAATTGACAATTTTTCATTAACTATACTTTCAACAATATTTCTCACTTCTGAAGAAACTAATTTGTCTTTTGTTTGAGAAGAAAATTTAGGATCTGGGATTTTTACAGAAAGAACACATGTCAAACCTTCTTTAACATCATCTCCAGACAGTAAAACTTTGCTTTTTTTTAATAAATTTTGCTCAGATGCATATTTATTTACAACTCTTGTTAAAGCGCTTCTAAATCCTAAAAGATGAGTTCCTCCATCTTTTTGATAAATATTATTAGTATAGGGATAAACATCCTCATTATATGCTGCATTCCATTTTAACGAACATTGAACATCTATATTACTTTTAATACCTTCGATATAAATAGGCTTTCTAAACAAATCATTATCATTCTTATTTTTTAATTTTTCTCTTT
>CABZDY010000035.1 GCA_902524635.1 uncultured Pelagibacteraceae bacterium | reverse complement strand
AGCTTCTGTTTTTTTCCAGCAGAACTATATGCTGATTTTGAGTTTGCCATTAAACCAGTGTTCTACCCTTTCCTATAATCTTTTTCTCTTTTTGGTCTTTAGGACCAAGTAACATTTGATTATGAGGTTTTCCAGAAGGTATCATTGGAAAGCAGTTTTCTTGTTTGTCTACAAGACAATCAAATATAACTGGACGATCTGTGTTTAACATTTCAATGATCTTATCATCTAACTCCTCTGGTGTTTTTGCTCTTAAACCAACACACCCATATGCTTCTGCCATTTTAACAAAATCTGGCAACGCAGCCGTATAACTCTCTGAATAATTTTTATCATGTAATAATTCCTGCCATTGTCTTACCATTCCCATGTACTCATTATTCAAAATAAATATTTTTATAGGCAAATTGTACTGAACTGCGGTTGACATTTCCTGCATAGTCATCAAAACAGATGCTTCTCCAGCAATATCAATTACTAATTTCTTAGGATGAGCAATTTGGACTCCAACTGCTGCTGGTAATCCATATCCCATAGTACCAAGACCTCCAGAAGTCATCCATCTATTTGGTTTATTGAACTTGTAGTGTTGAGCAGCCCACATTTGATGCTGACCTACTTCAGTTGTTATATAGGTATCTTTATCTTTAGTAAGTTCATATAATCTTTCAATCGCATATTGAGGTTTAATAGTTTCTTCACTACCAACGTAGTCTAATGATCTTTTAGATCTCCATTTCTGAATCTGCTCCCACCAATTCGATATTTGATGTTTGTTTGATTTAGAAAAATTATTTTTAGATTTTTTAAAAGTTTTTAGTGTTGATGTTAAAACTGACTTAATATCTCCAACAATTGCTAAATCTACTTTTACATTTTTATTTATTGATGATGGATCTATATCAATATGAACTTTTTTAGACTTAGGAGAGAACTCATCAATCTTACCAGTAATTCTATCGTCAAACCTCGCGCCAACATTTATCATTAAGTCACACGAATACATGGCGTTATTTGCCTCGTAAGTTCCATGCATACCCAACATTCCTAAAAACTGATTATCATCAGCAGGGAAACATCCAAGACCTTGTAAAGTTGATGTTATTGGAAAACCAGTTGCATACACAAGTTCTCTTAAAAGTTCACTTGCTTTAGTTCCTGAATTAATTACTCCACCTCCTGTATAAAAAATTGGTTTTTTTGCTTTTCGAATTAAATTAATTAATTCATCAATGTTTTTTTGTGAATAGTTGTCATGAGATTTACCATTTAATTTTTTTTTATTTTTGTGATTTTTGTATTTAGCTTTTTGAAATTGTATATCTTTTGGAATATCAACTAAAACCGGTCCCGGCCTTCCAGTAGTTGCAACTTCAAAAGCTTTGTGCATTACCTCAGCTAAATCGTTAATATCTTTTACTAACCAGTTATGTTTAGTGCATGGTCTAGTTATCCCTGTAGTATCGCATTCTTGAAACGCATCTGTACCAATTAAGTGAGTTGGAACTTGACCTGTGATGCAAACTAATGGGACAGAGTCCATATAGGCATCAGTTAAAGCTGTAACAGCATTGGTAGCTCCAGGACCTGAGGTAACTAGTAATACACCTGGTTTACCAGTTGATCTTGCATAGCCTTCTGCGGCGTGCCCTGCGCCCTGTTCATGTCTTACTAAAATATGTTTTATTGAATTAAAATTTTTTAATTCATCATATATTGGAAGGACTGCTCCTCCAGGATAACCAAATATGTGACTAACATTTTGGTCTTCCAAACATTTAAAAACTATTTCAGCACCTGAATATAATTTTGGCATTCAGCTAATCTAGCTGAAGTTGTGCTCATAGGTCAAGTTATTGTGAGGATTTTTATAATTTTTTTATAAATTTTGAAAGAGCCTCAGCGTCAAATTTTTGCCAATCACTCATTTGACCTCTAGACCAAGTTCGCTGTCTTTTAGCGTATTGTCTAGTTTTTATGACAATATTTAGTTTTAAATCATGCATAGAAATTTTTTTATCAATAAATTCTTTAATCTCTCTTATTCCTATAACTTTGAAGATGTTGCTATCACTCCTCAAATTAAGCTTTAAAAAATTCTTAACTTCTTTAATAGCTCCATCTTTCATCATTTGGTCTACTCTTTTGGAGATTTTATTAATTAATTCATCTTTGGGGTAATCAACATAAATTTTTATAAATTGCTCACTTTTAAAAGATGGTTTTGTTTTCTTATACCATTCAAAAATTGATTTCTTTGAAATCGAAATAACTTCATAAGCTCTGATTGATCTTTGAACATCAGTTGGGTCAATCCTATTTTTTATCGATGGATCAATTTTTAAGAGTTTTAAATAAAATTTTTTTTGACCTAAATTATTTTGTATTCGTCTTATTTTGTTTCGAATAGGTATTGGTATTTTTGGAATTTTAACCAATCCATCAGTCAGAGCTTTGAAATAAAGACCAGTACCACCAACTAAAACTGGTATTTTTTTTTTGTCCCTAATTTTTTTAATATTCTTTTTTGCTAATTTTAACCACTCACCTGACGAAAATTCTTTTTTAACACTTCTAAAACCATATAAATGGTGATCGATTTTATTTAAATCGGTTTTTGAAGGTCTAGCAGTCAGTATATTTAATTCTTTATATACCTGCATGCTATCTGCATTAATAATTTCCCCATTTAATTTTTTAGCAATTTTCAATGCAGCTTTAGACTTACCTGATGCTGTGGGACCCGAGATTAATATTATTTTGGACTTTAGGTCCATTTTTATTATTTTAATTTAACACCAATATATGTTCTTTGATTTTGGTTATTGTAGATTGCAATTAGCAAGTTATTTTCATCACTTCTTAACTTCAATTTTACCACATTATCAAGATCACCTATTGTGTTAATTTTTTTTCTATTTGCCTCAACAATAACATTATTAATTTGTAAATAGTTTATAGGGCTATCATTATCTATTTTAGTGATGACCACTCCGCTTGTTCCTTTTGGAAGATTTCTTGCCTCAATATCGTCTTTACTTAATAAACGAACATCTATTTTCAAACCTTCAATTCTCTTTACTTTTGGTTTTTCAATTGCTGGTTTTTGTGCCTTAAAATCTTCTGAGGTTTCTAATCTTCCAAGAATTATTTCTTTTGTAATTTCTCGTTTATTTCTCCAAACTTTAACAAATACTTTTTTTCCAACATCTGTTTCAGCAACTATTTTAGGTAGTTCCTTCATTTCATTAATTGGTTTTCCATCAAACTCTAAAATTATATCGCCAGGTTTAATTCCTCCTTTGTCGGATGGACTGTTATCCGCAACACTTGCAACTAGAGCACCTCTTGGTTTATCTAGTTTTTCTGCATCTGCTATCCCTTGGTCTACTATTTGAATTCTAACGCCAAGCCATCCTCTTTTTGTTTCTCCAAATTCAATTAATTGTTCAATAACCTTTTGTGCACTGTTTGATGGAATCGCAAAACCTATTCCAATTGAGCCAGATTGACCAAGTATGGCTGTATTAATTCCAATAACATCTCCGTTCATATTAAATAGTGGTCCTCCTGAATTTCCTTGGTTTATTGAAGCGTCAGTTTGGATATAATCTTCATATCTTGATAATCCAATACTTCTATTTCTAGCAGAAATAATTCCTGCTGTTACTGTGCCTCCGAGACCAAATGGATTCCCAATCGCAATCACCCAATCTCCAATTCTAGATTTGTCTGAGTTACCAAATTTGACTGGCATAAATTTTTGGTCAGACTTTATTTTTAATACCGCAATATCCATACCTGCGTCAGCACCAAGTACTTCTGCTTTATAATCTTCATCTCCATTAACTCTTACAAATATATCTGATGCTCCTTGAATAACATGGTTGTTTGTTATTACAATTCCCTTCTCATCAATTATAAAACCTGATCCAAGTGCACTAGTTTGTCTTTGTTGTGGAGAACCAAACATATCTTCGAATGGTGAACCTGGTGGAAATTCAAATGGCAAAGGGTTTGATTTAGTTGTTACAGTTGTGGTCGTTGAAATATTTACAACCGATGGCATTAATTTCTCTGCTAGATCTGCAAATGATGATGGAATTTCCTGAGCTTTAGAGATTGTAAAGTAATTTATTGAAATTATTAATATTGATAAAATTTTGTAAATATTTTTCATGTCTTTGAGTACCAAATAATTATAAACCCTATAATTGCAAATATTAACCCACCTGTTCTCAGTTGTTTATCAGCTACAGCATCAAGTTTTTTTAACATATTTTTCATTTTTGATGGAAATAAGGCATATAATACACCTTCAATAAACAAGAAAAGACCAAAAGCTATGATCAATTCTCTCATCTTAGTTAAAAAATTGTTTATTTTTGTTTATTTCCAAAAAACTTAAAAAATTCACTATCTGGTGATAAAATCATTGAGGTTTCTCCACCAATTAAAGCTTTTTGGTATGCTTGCATTGCTCTATAAAATCCAAAAAATTCGGCATCTTGTCCAAATGCATCAGCAAAAATTTTATTTTTTTGACCGTCTCCTTCACCTTTCATAATCTCAGATTTTTTTTCTGCCTCTGCTAAAATAACAGTAACCTCTTTATCTGCTGTTGATGTTATAGTAACAGCCATCTCTGCACCTTTTGCTCTAAATTCTTTAGCCTCTCTTTCTCTTTCAGTCTGCATTCTTCTAAAGATTGCATCACTATTTGCTTGAGGCAAATCCGCTCTTTTAATTCTTACATCAACTATCTTTATACCAAAGTTTTCTGCTTCATTATTTACACCTTGTTGAATAAGAGCCATTTGTTTAGATCTATCTTCAGATAGTAATGTTTGTAACTTTTGTTGACCTAGCACGTTTCTTATTCTTGAATTAATAATTGTTGCCAACCTTGATCTTGCAACTCTTTCATTTCCCACTGAAATATAAAATTTTAGTGGGTCAATAATTTGAAATCTTGCGAAAGCATCAACTATTAAACGTTTTTGATCAGATGCAATAACTTCTTCAGGGGGAGTATCTAAGTTTAAAACTCTTTTATCTAGAAATACTACATTCTGAATAAAAGGAATTTTGAAATTTAATCCTGGCTTTAAAATAATTCTCTTAGGATCACCAAACTGAAGAACAATAGCTTGATTGACTTCTTTAACTATGAATATAGAAAAAAATAGAGTTGCTCCTATCAAAATGATAATCGGTAATATAAATTTTCCAGCTTTCATTAATTTGCTCCTGATTTTAATTCTTGTAACGGTAGGTAAGGAACTACACCAGATCCCGAATCTTTATCTATTATTATTTTATTAATATCAGCAAGCACTTGCTCCATGGTCTCTAAATACATTCTTTCCTGAGTAACTTCTTTGGCTTTAGCGTACTCTGTATAAATTGATAAAAATCTACTTGCTTCACCCTCTGCTTTTGCAACAACTTCTTTTTTATAAGCCTCCGCTGCCTGTAGAATTTTTGCAGCTTCTCCTCGTGCTCTTGGTATTACATCATTAGCATAAGCTTCTGCCTCATTTTTTGATCTCTCCATATCAGCTCTGGCAGCCTGTACATCTCTAAATGCATCAATAACTTGGTCTGGTGGGTCGGCTTTTTGAGTTTGAACTTGTGTAATCAGTACTCCACTTTCATATTCATCAAGTATTCCTTGAATAATATCTTGAGTATCTCTTTCAATAACAGCTCTTCCTTCAGTAAGAATTGGCTGAATATTTGATCTTGCTATAACTTCTCTCATAGCAGTTTCTGCTGCCGCTTTTACTGTACCTTCTGGATCTTGAATTTTAAAAAGAAAATTACCAGCATCTTTTATTACCCAAAAAACTGAAAAATCTATGTTTACTATATTTTCATCACCTGTTAGCATCAGACTTTCCTCTGGAACATCAGCAACTCCTCCACCTTGACCAAATCCACTGTCTCTTTCTGATCTAAAGCCAATGTCCATTCTATTAACTTTAGTAACTTTTGGAGTTAACACGCTCTCAATTGGAAATGGAAAATGATAATTTAATCCTGGCTGAGTGGTATTAACAAATTTCCCAAATCTTAAGACTACGCCTTGCTCATCGGGTAAAACTCTATACAAACCACTTAACGCCCAAATTACAACTAAAATGATTAAACCTAATATAATTGGTTTTTTTCCACCTGTGCCACTTCCTGTAAACTTATTTATAGTGTCCTGCAATTTTTTAATTGCTTCATCTAAATTAGGAGGTGTAGGGCCTCTTCTAAAACCTCCACCATTTCCGCTTCCTCCACCACTACCTGGAGGGCTTCCCCATGGACTTTGATTTTTGTAAATTGTCATTATGACATTCTATATAGTGTCTTTATACTCAAAAACAAGGTAAGTGTATTTTTATGGATGATAAAAAAGTAGGTCTTAGTGACACAATTAAGTTAAAAACTGAGCCAAAAACCTTCAAAAGAAACCCAATTCCAGGAACTAAATTTACAATTGCAATATCTAGTGCAAAGGGTGGAGTTGGGAAATCTACTTTTGCTACAAATTTAGCTTTGGCCTTAAAAAAAGTTGGATGCAAAGTAGGAATTTTAGATGCTGATATTTATGGACCTTCTTTACCAAAACTATTCTCTATAAATGAAAAGCCAGATAGTGATGGGCAAACCTTAAAGCCAATTATAAAGTATGACATTCAATGTATGTCTATTGGTTTTCTAACAGACGAGCAAACACCGATGATCTGGAGAGGACCAATGGTAACTAGTGCTATTAAAACTTTTACTCAAAAAGTTGGTTGGAAAGATTTGGACTTCATTATAGTTGATATGCCTCCAGGTACAGGTGATACACAACTAACTTTTGCTCAAGAGATTAGTGTAGACGGTGCAATTATAGTATCAACCCCTCAGGAGATTGCACTTCAAGATGTAAAAAGAGGAATTAGAATGTTTGAAAAATTAAAAGTAAATATTATTGGATTAATTGACAATATGAGTCACTTTATCGGAGATGACGGAAAAAAATATGCAATTTTTGGAGAGAATGGTGTTGAAAGAACTGCACAAGAATTTGAGAAAAAATTTTTAGGACAAATACCAATAAATTCTGATGTTGGGAAATATGGGGATATGGGAATTCCTATTGTTGAGAAAGATCCAGAACATGAAATTACAAAAATGTATTTAAAATTTGCTAAGGAAATTAAACAATCTTATCTGTAATTTCAAAAGCTTCCATAAGTTCATTCCACTCTCTTTTTGAAAGTCCAG
>CABZDY010000034.1 GCA_902524635.1 uncultured Pelagibacteraceae bacterium | reverse complement strand
AGCGATTATTAAAAATAAAAATGACGACAAATATCTCTTAAAGTATATAGGATATAGCAAAGTTGGAGCAGCTAAAGAGGGTTTAATTAAGTGTATGGAGAAATTTGCTGATTTTTCAGACCAAGAGAATAACGCATGCTATGTGCACTATGAAAGCAAAGTTGGTAAATTTTAAGTCCTGATTGTTGGCAGCAAGTAGAAATCTGCAGTATCTATTTTAGATGAATGCTCCCTTCTCATGTTCCATCTTTTTTGAACACCAGCACTAGCAAGACTTAGAGTAGATCTTCCGTACCGGTAGTTCGTATTATCAATAGACTTCATTAAACCCTTAATTTTCTCGTCTTTTTCAGAATAAAATAGGTTCTTACTACGATCTTCATTGGATAAACCAGTAAGCGTTACTCCTGCTTTTTGATAACGATAGCCGTTTTTAAAGATAGAGTCTAAAGCAACTAAGGCAGTTTTAACTATTTCAATGCTGTTGTTCGTAGAAATTGCAAAATCTATCGTTTTTGAATTTGAATAGTAACCAAATCTACTTTGAAAAGGACTAGTTCTAACAAAAACAGTAATTGATTTTGCAATTAAAGATTCAGATCTTATTTTTTCAGATGCATTTAAACAATAGTTTGCAACTGCTTCTTTTAATTCCTGATATTTTTCAATTCTTTGACCAAAAGAACGAGATACAACACAACTTTTTCTTTTTGATTGCGTTGTTTCAATATCAATACAAGGAATTCCTCTTAGCTCCATTGCAGTTCTTGACCCTAAAACATTTGAATTTTTCTTTACCCATGTATTTGATTTATTTTTTAATTGCTTAGCATTATAAATTCCATTTTTATGATAGAACTTTGTTAATTGTCTTCCTACGCCCCACACATCATTGATTTCTACTTTCTCTAATATGGGATCAATATTTTCAATTCCTATCAGACTTGTTACACCTGACTTTTTTTTCTTTGCAATGTGATTTGCAACTTTGCTTAAAGTTTTTGTTTTAGCGATACCAATACTAGTTGGAATACCTGTCCACTTTAAAACTGTTTCTCTAATTTCTTTTCCAACTCTTTCAACTTCATTGTCTGGAAAATTTGATAAATCTAAAAATGCTTCATCAATAGAATAAACTTCAATAGCAGAATTAAATCTTTTTAGTGTTCTCATTACTCTTCTAGATAAATCTCCGTATAAAGAATAATTAGATGAAAAAACCATTAATAAAAATGGTAATAATAATCCAATTTGCTTGCCTAGAATATCATAGGATGCTTTATATGATTAAAAATACTTGCTTCTTCTGATCCAGTTCTAAGAAGTCCATAAGTAATGGTTACATAATCATTCTCAGTTAACCAAATAATGTGTGGTAACAAAATTATAATAAAAGGAACAAAAGAAACTAGGCACTTTAAATTTAGTCTTTTTGTATAAATCATGTAAATTAAAAGTACATCTATTGCTAAACCTAAATAGACAAACAAATATTTAGATAGAAACCCAAGTCCAGCAAATAGACCAAGTAATAACCAATCTAATATTTTATTATGCTTAATACCTTTCCATAAATAAAAGACTGAAAGAGACCAAAAAGGTATTAAGCAGACATTTACATTGAATTCGGGTGTAGTGAAGTTGTAGAAATATATTCCCTCTAATAACAAAACAGACAATAAAGAAAATATTTTATTATCAAAAAAATCCTCAGCTAACTTAAAAACAACAATAAAAGAAACTATAATACAAATTTGACTTAGTAGATAATAAGCCCAGTCTTGGGGTCCAAAGATTTGGTAAAATGTTTCTGTAAAAAATGCACTCATTGGAGGATGTTTATTAAATCCCCAGTCTAAGTTACTACCCCAAGCTAAAGCTTCGATAGTATCTAGTGGTAAATTGTGATTTGTTAAACTTGGAACCAATGTCCAGATTAATAAATGTGTTGTGACAAAAATATAAAATAAACTATTAATATTTTTATAAATGGCCATTTTTATTAATTTATACAATTAATGCATTCTTGACACTGATTAAATGATGAATATATTCTCGAAATTCATAAATTTGAGCATGGTAAAAATCTCTAAAAAATATATCCCAAAAGAAACAGAAAAGTATATGTGTGCTAAGCATCTTGCTTTTTTTAAACAAAAATTAACAGAATGGAAACAAGATCTTAAAAGAACAAATAATGAAGCAATATTTAATGCTTCAATGGATGATAATAGTGCATCTGCAGATATTGTTGATCAAGCAAGCTCTTATACAGAAAAAAATGTTGAGATGAGAGCAATTAATAGACAAATAAAATTAATTTCTAAAATTGATGGTGCCTTAAAAAAAATACAAGATGGAACTTATGGTTTTTGTGAAGAAACTGCGGAACCTATTGGTCTTAAAAGATTAATGGCAAGACCAGTTGCAACTTTATGTATAGCAGCACAAGAAAAGCACGAAAAAGAAGAAAAAGTTTACGCTGATATTTAAGGGTAATCTATTTCAGCATCTTTATTTAGTACTTTAAATCCTTTTATAACTGCAGGACGTTTTGCAATATCCACATACCATCTAGATAAACCTTTAAAATTTTCTAATCCAATGTCATGTCTTTTATGTCTTGCAATCCAAGACCATGTGGCAATGTCTGCAATAGAATACTCTTTGCCTGCTAAATAATCACTCGCAGAAAGTCTTGCTTCCAAATCCTCGTATAGTTTTCTTGTAATTTTAAAGTATCTTTCTTCTCCCCACTCACTTTTACCTTGATGATAATAATGAAACTGATGATGTTGTCCTATCATTGGACCAATCAAACCCATTTGGGCCATTAACCATTGATTTATCTCTAGTCTATTCTCTTCAGGATAAAACATTTTACTTTTTTCACCTAGATACATCAGTATTGCTCCGGACTCGAAGATTGATTTATTATTTTCATGGTCGGTTATTACTGGAATTTTGTTAAATGGACTGATTTTTTTGAATTCTGCTTTATGTTGTTCACCTTCAGACAAATTTACCTTTGTAACTTTATAATCAAGTTTTATTTCTTCAAGCATGATACTAATTTTCCAACCATTTGGTGTATCAGCAGTATATAGTTCTATCACTACTTTACACCCAATCTATCTTTGATGGTGTTTGATGCTGTTGTAAATTCAAATCTATATTTTTCATTAGGTCTTGCATACTTGAAACAACCTCTGGCAGCTAAAGCACCTTCATGAAAACCTGATAAGATTAATTTAAGTTTTCCTGGGTAAGTACATATATCACCAATAGCAAATATACCTTTTTTATTAGTTTCAAAGTTTTCAGTATTAACTGGAATTGCTTTTTTATCTAAATTAAGCCCCCATTCTGCTATTGGGCCAAGTTGCATTATCAAACCAAAGAAACCCAAAACATAATCAGCTTTTAATATTTTACTCTCCCCTTCTTCACTTTTAATTTCTACTTCTTCTAAAAATCTATTTCCTTTAACATCTTTAATTGAGTATTTAGTAAATAAATTAATTATATTTTTTTCACTTAATTCTTTAATTTTTTGAACACTCGCAGGTGCACCTCTAAACTCATCTCTTCTGTGTATAAGTGAGACCTTGGAAGTATTAGAAAGTTCTATCGCCCAATCAAGAGCACTATCTCCTCCACCAAATATCGCTACAGATTTATCTTTAAAAATAGTTTTGTCTTTAATTGAATATAAAACTGAAGTGCCATCAAACTTTTCGGCACTTTTTGTAGGAAACTTTCTTGGTTCAAAAGAACCTACCCCTCCAGCAATCACAACATTTGGCGAATGAAATTCTTTTCCATTGGTTGTTTTAACAATCCATTCTTCATTCTCACTACTAAGTTTATTAACTCTATCGTTTAAATGAAAATTAAAGTTAAATGGTCTTATTTGTTCTATTAAGTTATTTGTTAGCTCCTCTCCAGTACATTCTGGGACTGCGGGAATATCATAAATTGGTTTGTCAGGATAAAGTTCTATGCATTGACCGCCTATTTTATCTAAGTTATCAACTATTTCGCACTTCAATCCAATAATACCAAGTTGATGTGCACAAAATAATCCTGTTGGACCTGCGCCGACGATAACAACATCAGTTTTAATCATTAAACTTGTTTCTCCGGCATATAAACTACTAATCCGTCTAATTGATCTGATACAATTAATTGGCAACTCAATCTACTGTTTTTTTTAGGTTGATAAGCTTGATCTAACATATCGTCCTCACCCATCTCCTTTTTTGGAAGTTTATCATACCAATCCTCTTTGACGTAAACATGGCAAGTAGCACAAGACATACCTCCACCACAATCTGCATCAATCCCTGGAATATCGTTTTGGATAGCACCCTCCATTACGCTAAAGCCATTCAATAACTCAATTTCATGCTCTTTCCCATTATGTTCAATATATTTGATTTTAGCCATTGCTTTTATATAAGCACAAAAAAAAATAGGGCAAGTAATTAAACTCGCCCTATTTTATATTTCGTAACTAATTGTTACTACGCTCTTCTTGTAGAGTTAGAAACTGCACAAGACCAGATAATTAAACCAAACGCGATTTTATTAACAAAGTCTGCTAGGTTATAGATAACGTTTAACGCATTACCATCTATTCCACCTGTTAGGTAACCAAAAATGTAACCTAATGGATAAATAGCCCAACCTACAGTAACAATCATTCTTAAAGCTCCAAATGCAGTTACTAAAGATTTATTTCCAGATTTAGCAGCAACTTTTCCTGCTTCTCCTGAAAAGATTTCATAAAGAATGTAAATCCATCCAGCCATACCGATTATGAAACCTAGTGTAGCGTTAATGAATCCAGCTTCTCCAAGATATCCACCAATTAACATAACTAGCGAACCAATTAAGATTCTCCAGAATATGTTTGTGTCAACTTTTCGTACTGCTGAAAGAATTAAGTAAAATTCTACTAGCTGTAGTGGTACAGTTATTAACCAGTCAATGTATCTGTAAACAGTTGGAGTATCACCTGTTTCGATCCAAACTGCTCTCATATACATATAGTGAATAAATGCTATACCTGTTACTAATCCAGCTACGTTTACTGATTTTCTCCATTGCGAACTGACGTTAGCCTGTTCCATAAAGAAAAACGCTGTAGCTGCTAACATACCCATTGATATTAACCAAAACGAAATACCTACGAAATCGTCTGTAGCTAAAAAGGCTGTTGCTGCGTTAGCTGCTGTAGTTGCTCCGAAAAGCACTGCCGCTAATGCTAACATTTTCATTGTCTTCATAAAAAACTCCCTCATAGTTAGTTTTTTTTATTAGTTTAAATTTAAACTACAGACTAATCTAATGATTAGCCTAAAGTTAGGGTTAGATAGCAAAAAAATTTACTTTATTGAAGAGTTTTTGACCTCTAAAAAGTATTGATTTTACTTACTTTGTAAAATTAAATACAACCTATTACATAAAATCTTTAAAAAAGTGAGTCAAAAAACAAATCACTATGAAAAATAGTTTTAACAAAATTTATGAAGAATCTATTCAAAATCCTGAGGAATTTTGGAAAAATGTATCTGATGATGTCTTCTGGTTTAAAAAACCAACTAAGATTTTAAATAAATCTAATCCTCCATTTTATAAATGGTTTGAAGATGGCGTTACAAACACCTGTTACAACGCTATTGATGTTCATATTGATAAAGGTAACGGTGAGAAGACTGCTTTAATTTATGATAGCCCTATAACTAATAGTAAAGCGAAGTATACCTTCAATGAATTAAGAGAAAAAATATCAAAATTCGCTGGAGCACTTGATAATCAAGGTATTAAAAAAGGTGACAGAGTAATTATTTATATGCCTATGATACCCGAGGCAGTTATAGCAATGCTTGCTTGTGGAAGAATTGGTGCAATACACTCAGTTGTCTTTGGTGGTTTTGCCTCAAATGAGCTAGCAAGCAGAATTGATGATAGTAAAGCAAAAATTTTAATTACTGCATCCTGTGGATTTGAACCTGGACGAACTGTTGAATATAGACCATTAGTTGAAGGAGCATTGAAACTTGCAAATCATAAAGTTGAGAGAGTAATTTTCTTTCAGAGGAAAGATCACGAAGTAAAACTCAAATCTCCACTTGAAATCAGTTGGGAGGAAGCAATGGTTAATGCCAAAAATAAAGATTGTGTTGAGATTGGAGCAAATGAGTTTGCTTACATTTTGTATACATCTGGAACTACAGGAATACCAAAAGGTATAGTAAGAGATGTTGGAGGTCATATCGTTGCTCTTAAATGGACAATGAAAAATATTTATAATGTTGATGAGAATGATGTGTGGTGGTCAGCAAGTGATATTGGTTGGATAGTAGGACATTCATATATTGTTTATGCTCCATTATTCAAAGGATGTACAACAGTTTTATTTGAGGGGAAGCCAGTTGGAACTCCTGATGCAGGAGTATTTTGGAGAATAATTTCAGAGTATAAAATTAAATCTTTGTTTACAGCTCCTACGGCATTTAGAGCTATCAAAAAAGAAGACCCAGATGGAAAGTTTTTCTCTAAATATGATTTGAGTTCTTTTGAATCTTTATTCCTTGCTGGAGAAAGAGCTGATCCTGATACAATAAAATGGGCTGAAAATCTTTTGAATGTTCCCGTTATAGATCACTGGTGGCAAACAGAAACTAGCTGGGCAATAAGTTCAAATTGTGCTGGTATAGAAATGCAAAAAACTAAGTATGGTTCAGCGTGTAAAGCGGTTCCAGGCTATGATGTAAAAATAATTAAACCAGATCATTCAATAGCAAAACCTAATGAGATGGGTGATATAGTAGTTAAATTACCTTTGCCACCAGGTACTTTTCCTACACTTTGGAATGCTGATAAGAGATATGAAGAAAATTATATGACTAACTATAAAGGTTACTATCAAACTTATGATGCAGGTCATATAGATGAAGATGGATACATATGGATCATGTCACGAACAGATGACATTATTAACGTTGCTGGTCATAGATTGTCGACAGGTGCAATTGAGGAAGTTTTATCTGAACATCAGTCAGTTGCTGAGTGTGCAGTTCTAGGAATTGCAGATAAATTAAAGGGGCAATTACCTATTGGTTTAGTTGTTTTAAAATCTGGAGTTGAAAAAGACAATGAAACTATTTCAAAGGAATGTATACAAATGGTTAGAGATAAGATTGGTCCAGTTGCTGCTTTCAAAGTTGTTATAGTAATAAAAAGATTACCTAAAACAAGATCAGGAAAAATACTAAGAGGAACTATTAGAAAAATTGCTGACAAAGAAGATTACAAAACACCAGCAACTATTGATGATCCAAAAATTCTAGATGAGATCACACAAAGTTTAATAGAAAATAATATTCTTAGTAAATAAAAGATTAATTTTTAAAACTTAATTTTGTAAACAATAGAATTATAAATATTATCAAATTCATCAGCGGAATATGTTCCATTAGCAGATGTCTTACCGCTTCCACCTTTTACTTCACCAAAATGAGATCGTTTAAATACAACTTCATACTTATCTCCACCAAAACCTAAAATTAACTGATAAGCAAAATTCCAATTGTTATTATCACCATTAAATGTAGTGCTTCCGCTTTTATAACTCGTATCTACCATTGTGTAACCATAACCCAAACCTGCTCCAAATATTCCATAAAAATCACTTTCACCTGGCGTAGCCATAAAATTCAACATCTGCGTTAGGGTTGATACATCTACAGTGACACCTGATGTTAATTTTTGTGATACTTCTGAATAATAAGAAGCTTCCCATTCAAAAGCTGATTCCCCAGATTTATCTCCCGAAAAATATCCAATAACAAATCCATTTTCTTCAGGGTCTGATAAATATGATGAGCCTTGAGAATCGTGAGGATCCTCAGCTATATGTTTTGTATAACCAATTGAAAAACCAGAATATTCAGCTGCTTGGCTAAAATTAAAAATAAAAAAAGAAAATAAAACAATTTTGATAATAAATTTCATAGATCTTTATACCCATTATTTAATTCTTATGAAAGGAAAATTCTAATTATTTTAATTATTGACTAAAATGTATTGGTTTTCCAGTAGGTTCTCCAAGAATTTCTCCATCTTTCATTTTAATCTCTCCATTTATGATTGTATAAACTGGAGTTCCCTTAAACTTATGTCCATCGAAAGGTGACCATCCACACTTACTTTCTATTTTTTCATTTTTGATTTCAATAATCTTATTCATATCTACAATTGTAAAGTCCGCATCATAGTTTTCCTTTATATATCCCTTACCTACAATACCAAAAATTTTCGCTGGATTTTCACAGACAAGGTTCATAAGCTGAATTAAAGTAAGTTTTCCATCATTTACATGGTTCAACATTACAGGTAATAAGGTCTGAACCCCAGGCATTCCTGAAGGGGTATCCGGATATTCTTTGTCTTTATTTACCTTTAGATGAGGAGCGTGATCCGAACCAATAGTATCATTATAATTGTTTCTTACCGCATACCACAGTCTATCGTAATGACTTTTTTCTCTAATTGGAGGATTCATCTGAGCGTAGGTGCCTAGTTTGTTGTAACAATCTGGTGCAAACATTGTTAAATGCTGTGGAGTTATTTCAAAAGTTATGTCTCCCTTATTTTGAGATAAAAAATCAATCTCCTGTTTAGTTGTAATATGCAAAATATGAGCCTTTTTACCTAATCTTTTTGCAATTTTTACAATCTTTCTAGTAGATGAAATTGCACATTCTTCATCTCTCCAAATTGGATGGGAATGAACATTGCCTTTCTCTCTTAATTTCTTTCTTAAATTTAAAATATCCTCATCTTCTGAGTGAACTGCAACAATTTTAGATGTATTTTCAAATACTTTTTCAATGTCTTCTTCTTTATGAACTAATAATGTTCCCGTGGACGAGCCTGCAAATAATTTTACTCCACAACATCCATCTAAACCTCCAAGATCTGCTAATTCGCTTTGATTAGTCGGAGTTGCTCCAAAATAAAATGCATGATTACAATACATTCTATTTTTTGCTAAATCTATTTTTCTTTGGAATTCTGCTTTGTTTGTAGTTGCAGGATTAGTATTTGGCATTTCAAATACTGAGGTTATACCTCCAACAATTGCCGCTCTACTTCCAGAAGCTAAATCCTCAGTGTCTGTTGAACCTGGTTCTCTAAAATGCGTCTGAGTGTCAATACAACCAGGAAGAACAGTAAGTCCAGTTGCATCAATTGATTGACTTGAATCTTCATCTAACTTACCAATTTTTACAATCTTGCGGTTTAGAAT
>CABZDY010000033.1 GCA_902524635.1 uncultured Pelagibacteraceae bacterium | reverse complement strand
TGTAATATAAGTTAACTTTCTCAAAAAATTTAAATTTATAATATACCTATCTCTGTATGCCCATTTGAATTTATACATAGCGTTAAAATAATAATTTTTAAGTTTAAAGCTAAAACATTCTGTAAATGAATTCTTTAAATATTTTAAAAAACAAAAAATTGAAAATCTAGAAAAAAATAAATTTATTCCATATTTTGTTGGCAACAATAATAGAAAAATAAAAATAAAAAAATTATAATTATAAAAATTTAATTTATAATCAAATTGTTTATAGAATTTTAAAAAAAGGTTCTCCAAAATAAACACCTCATGTTTAAAAAATTTACTTTGATCTTTTGGGTCAATATTAACTGTTGGTTCAAAAATTTTTTTTGAACCATATCCTTTATAGTTTTTATGACTCCACCATTCTAGACCAAGAAATTTGGGTATCAGATATTTCTTATAAAATTTAATATTTAAAAAATTAAATATATTTTTAATGGTATAGATATTATTTTTTTTTAAATCCTCAAATCTTATGAGTTTTTTATGGGTGTTTTTAACTAACTTTTTATCGATATGATCAACATCAAAAAAAATTTGATTTAACAAATTTAAATATGTAAAATTTTTGAGGTATTCTTGGTCAGAATAATCATATCTATCTTTTTCTATTTGATCATTTGTATAAGATCTTCTCCAAAAATTTTCTAACGGGTTTCTTGTAATTAAAATTAATTTTGTATCAGGAAAGTCCCTCTCTAAATATTTTTTGAAATATTCAAAATTATGAACATGGAATAAGATATATTTAATTTTGGAAAAATTTTTACCCCTAGATTTATGAAATGCGTAATGTATACCAAGCAGAATATTTTTAGAGTTAATTCTTTTACTTCTAAGATACTCAAAAAAGTATTTCTTAAATTTTTTCTCAGAGACTTTGATTGATTTATCTCTCTTTTTTCCCAGATTTGTTAGTCCATTGAAACCCTTAATTTTGTTCGAGTCCAGTACTGATCCGTGATGTTTTATAATTAGTTTGTATATCTGTTTGCATGATAATTTTTTTTTTGCCCAGATTTGCCAATGAGAATAAAAATACAACAGAGGATATGACGGTAATGTCATGATTTCTTTTGAATTACCTAATTGACTTTGAAGTAATTTCGTACCTGCCCCAGATATAAACAAAGATAGAGCAACCATTTTGATTTTCATAACAAATAACTACTATATAAATGTAACATGATATATAAAAATTTTTTAAATTATTTTAACATTAACTATGCTTTCTAATATTTTAAACGCAAACGAATTAAAGAAAAAAATTATCTTAAATAAAAAAAAGAAAAAGAAGATAGTCCTTTGTCATGGTGTCTTTGATTTAATACATATCGGTCATCTTAAACATTTTGAAAAAGCTAAAGAACTAGGTGATATTCTTGTAGTTTCAATAACATCAGATGAAAATGTGAAAAAAGGACCAGGTAAACCAATTTTTAATCATAAGTTAAGAGCTGAATATTTGTCGTCGTTTAAATTAATAGATTACATTTATATTAATTATGAAGAAACTTCAATAAACGTGATTAATCTTATTAAACCAAATTTTTATTTAAAAGGACAAGATTATAAATTAAAAAAAAATGATGTTACCAAAAATATTTATTTAGAAGAGAATGCTGTAAAAAAACATAAAGGGAAAATAGTTTTTACTGATGAAATTCATTTTAGCTCATCAAGACTAATTAATGATAATTATAAACTTTTTAGTAAAGATCAGTCAAACTATTTTAAAATTGCAAAAAAATATTTCAATGCAAAAAATCTACAAAATATTTTGAAAAAAATAGAAAAAATTAAAGTTTTAGTTATTGGAGAGACAATTATTGATCAATATAATTTTTGTGAAGCACTTGGAAAGTCAGGCAAAGACCCTTTTTTAACATTTCAACCAAAAACTTCCCAAGATTATTTAGGAGGTGCTGCCTCAATTGCTAATAATGTATCTGTATTTTCGAAGAAAGTTGAATTAATCTCTATGATTGGACATAAAAAAGAATATTTAAAATTTATTAAAAAGAAATTAAATAAAAATATAAATTCCTTTTTTTTGAACAAAAAAAATAGTCCCACTATTTTAAAAAAAAGATTTTTAGATTTAATTAATCAAAATAAAGTGTTTGGTTTATACTCTTTGAATCAATCTATGCTTACAAAATCTGATGAATTAAAATTAAATAAAGAAATTAAAAACAAAATTATGAAAGCAGATCTAGTAATAGTTTCAGATTATGGACATGGATTTATTTCAAATAGCACAGCAAATTTAATAAAAAAGTATAACAAAAAACTATTTTTGAACACACAAATAAATTCCGCAAATATAGGTTATCATGGATTAAATAAGTATAAGAAAATAAATTTTTTGATTATAAATGAAACTGAACTTAGACACGAGTTAAGAAATAAACATGACACCGTAGAAAATCTAACAAAAAAATTAACTAAAAATTTTAAAATTAATCATTTGATTATTACTAGAGGAAAAAAGGGATTACTCTATTACCATACAAAAGATAGAAAATTTAATTATTGCCCATCTTTTTCAAATAGTGTTAAAGATAAAGTCGGAACTGGAGACAGCATGTTAGCAGCAATGTCCTTGTTTTTTAGTGTAAATGCTCCTCTTTACTTGTCTTTGCTATTTGGCTCCGCCGCTGCATATTCATCTATACAGTCCTATGCGAATAGTGAGATATTAGACAAAAATAAATTGACAAAATTTTTGGAGTATTCACTTAAGTAAAATAAATTTGTGAAAAATTTTTTTTTAAAACAACTTGAAAGTTATAAGTTAATTTATAGAGAGTTGATAAAAGAAAATTTATCACTTTTTATACAACTTTTTTTATTTTTATTATTAGAGGGTCTGACAATTGTTTTTTCAATTTTATCTTTAGTACCAATTGCCGATTTTTTTGCAGATAATACGCTTTCTGATCCAAGTTATATTACTAAATTTTTTATTAAAGTTTATGATTTTATAGGCATTGATTCTGGAATTGTAACTTTTTTGTTGGCTTTTATTTTTTTTAATTTCTTAAAGGCTATAAACAATACAATAATATCGTATGGAATTATAAAAATTAAATACACATTAATAAAAAAACTTACTTTTAATTTTTTAAAGAATTGCTTTAATTCTAGATGGCTTTTTTTCCAAAGACATAGCTCTGGAAGATTTATAAATATATATAATAATGAAATAGGAAAGATTTCTTCAAGTTTTTATGATTTCGTTACTCAATCTTCAATGTCTATCAAATTTTTAACATATTTAGTAACACCTTTTTTTTTAAATTTTCAAATAACAATTACTACCCTTTTTTTAGCCATTATATTTACATCTCCTTTTTTAGTCTTAGGAAAGATTGCAAATAAATTAGGTTATAAAAATACTTTAACTGGAAAAAATTTCTTAACTGGAATTTCTGAAACACTTCAGGCTGCTAAATTAATTATTAGTTATAATAAGCAGAAAGACGAAATACAGAGAAATCAAGACTTATTCTTACAGCATCTTAAAGTAACAACTAAGTTCCAAATATTAAGTTCAATAACAACTTTTTTTTATCAACCTTTGGCAATTTTAGCAATTTCCATATCTCTTATTTATTCTCTAAAAACACAAAGCAACATTGCTGAACTAGCTGCTGTATTGTATTCATTGGTTGCAACACTTCCAATGCTAGGTGGTTTTGTACAATCTAATCTTAATTTACAAAATTTAACACCAAGTTTAATTATGTATAAATCTCTCATTGATGAATCAAAATCACTAAAAGAGAGAAATTCAGGAAATAAGTTTGATAAGATTACAAGTCAAATCGAATTTAAAAATATTAGCTTCAAATATGATAATGGTTTTAAGGCAGTAAAAAATTGCAATTTAGTATTTAAAAAAAATATGATTACAGCAATATCTGGCAAATCAGGTTCTGGAAAGTCAACTTTGCTAGATTTACTTTTAGGGATTCAGATTCCTTTATCAGGAAATATCTTTGTTGACTCACAAAATATTAACAATATAGATTTAGCTTCCTATAGAAACAATTTTTCAATTGTCTCTCAGGACCCATACTTATTTAATGTATCAATATTAGATAATCTAAAGTGGGTTAAAAAAGATATTGATGAAAACCATTTGCAGGAATGCTTGAGATTAGCAAATTGTGAGGATTTTATAGCAAAATTACCTAATAAAATTGAGACAATAGTTGGAGAAAGAGGAATGAAATTGTCTGGAGGACAAAGACAACGAGTCTCGTTAGCAAGAGCTATAGTAGGTAAACCCCAGGTTTTAATTCTTGATGAGCCAACGAGTTCTTTAGATAAAGAGTCAGAACAACTTATTTTTGACTCTCTAAAAAAAATATCTAATTTCACGACAATTATTCTAATTACTCATGATAGTAAAATAATTAACTTGGCAGATAAAATTTATTCTATTAAAGATGGAGAAATTGTAGATAAAAATTAATATTCATGATAAACCTCAAATTAGCTATAAATTATAAAAAAAAATTAAATTACTTAATAAAAGATTTAGATACTAAAAATATCAACAAATTTTGTAAAATAATTAAAAGCATATCTAAAAGAGGAAATAATATTTTTGTATTTGGAAATGGAGGAAGCTCCTCAACGGCAAACCATTTTGCTAATGATATGACCAAAAATGCTAAAATTAAAACATTTTCATTTTCAAATGATAATTTAATCACATGTTACTCAAATGATTATGGTTTTAAAAATTGGATAAAAAAAACTTTAGAGCATTATGCAAAACCAAATGATTTGGCAATATTTATAAGTGCAAGTGGTAATTCCGAAAATCTAGTTAGAGGAGTAAAATTTTGTAAAAGAAAGAATATTGCTTCATTTTCATTAACAGGATTTAAAAAAAAAAATAAGCTTAATACTTTTTCAGATAATCACATATGGATAAACTCATTATCTTATAATCAAATAGAAATTTTACATCATATAATATTACTTATTTCTGTTGATATTTTGATTGGCACTGACAACTATAAAACAGATCTTTAGTAAAAATCTATTTAAAAATCATCTTTTGAGATCAAAGTAATAGTATTTGCTCTAGAATTTCTTCTTGGAAAGTTTACATATATTAAAAAAGCATTATCAGATTTATTAAAAATTATCTTTTTGTTCTTTTTTATATTTTCTTTAATAAATGTATCTATATTAATATTACTGAATTTTTTAATTAAAAAACAATCAACATTGTTTAAAAAGTTTGTAATTTTATTTAAACGTTTATTTTCTGTAAATATACTTATTTTATTTTCTGATCTTAGCTTTTGTAATTTTTCAAAAAGATAACCCTTTTTAGAGAATATTATTAAAGGTATTTGTTTATTTTTATCTAATACATTTAGTATAAAATCGTTATTATTAAATTTTTTATAAGAAATTATTTTTTTTTCTTTATTTTTTATAAAATTTTGAAGCCAAGAACAAATATTTATAAAATTTTTTGATGTTGCAGTTTCATCGCTCAGCATTATATTCTCAATACCAAGTGAATAATAGTAACTTAGAGAAACTACATCATTTTTTGAAGGCATATAATTTTTTATCATAGAGTCTAAATTTTCAGTTGCCATTATTATTGGCTTTCCATTTTCTTTAGCAATTGAAATAATTTTATTTATTGACTCAAATAGTTTATAATTTCCTATTTCTGCTCCTAAATCACCTCTATCAATCATTATAATATCACTTAATTTGCATATTTCTTGAGCATTTTTTAGTCCTTCTGTGTTTTCTATTTTTGAAACAATTAAATATTGAGGATATTTTTTTTTTAATACTTTGATTATTTTAGTATTCTGTATAAAACTTAACCCTATAAGATCAAATTTAAGCTTTTTTACTTTATTAATAAATTTTAAAGAAAGTTTAAGCTGTCTATCATCGTCATAAACTGAATTAGGTAAATTTAAACCTTTTTTGTTTTCAAGAATAAAACTCTGTCCAGACTTTGCAATGATATAGTTTTTAGCTATCTTAACAATATTAAAAATAAAATTCCCATCTGAAAGTGTAAAATTTAAAACATTTTTAATTTTTGGCAATGGATGAGTAAGTGGGATGCTTAAACCATCAAAATTATTCTTCTTATAATAAAATGATACTAGTTGGTTTTTTTTAATTGAAATTTGATCTTTATTATCAGTTCGTGGTTTTACTCCAGGAATATCTAATAAAATTTGATTTTGATAATTGATTTTTTTTATTATATTAATCGTTTTCCTATGCCACTCTAAAGAGTTATGAGATCCATTAATTCTAAATGTTGATGAGTATTTATTTAGTATTTTAATTGATTTAATTGAATTTGATATTGGTCCTATAGTGGGTAAAATTTTCATAATTTTATTCAAATATTTTTGTTTTAATTTTGTGCAGCTTTTTTTGCATTAATTTATCAGCAAAAATAAACATTTTTTTGTTGTTTAGCTTCTTTCTGAACTGAGTTCCAGAAATATTTTCATAATTTTTATGCTTACAACTAAAATTAACAACAATTTTTTTACAATCCTTACAATGATAAGCACCTTTAAGATTTATAATATTAATATTTAATTTATTTTTATATTTTGATATTAGCTTATATGCATCAAGAGGTTTGTAGTTGTCAAATGCACCAGCATGATCTCTGCCAACAACAAAGTTTTTGAAACCAAGACTTTTTCTTAAATTAGCGTGATGGATTGCTTCTCTTGGCCCAGCGTAAAACATGTTTGCAATAATTGGTATGTAAGTTACTTTATTTTTAAATTTGTTATTAATAACATAATCATAAGATTGTTTTAAAACATCAAATTTTACGTCACCTATTTTTTTTGGTCCTATTAATGGATTTACAACCACATGATCAAATTTTTTTAAAAGATTTTCAATTATTTTTTCATGTCCTAGATGTGGGATATTCCTTGTCTGGAAAGCACAAGTTTCTTTAAATTTATTATTAATTTTCTTTATATCATCAATTGACTTTTTATTAAAATTTGAAATTTTAATAATAATATCTTCATACTCTTTTTTTACCTTCAAATTTATCACAAATTTTTCCTCTCTATTTGTATAATTTTGAAAAGGTGGATATTTTTTATTCTTTGTTAAAAAAATTTTTTCTAAAATTTTTATACTATTAATTTTAAGTTCTGAATTTTTTCTATATTTAAAAAAAGGTAAATTTGTCAGAAATAATATTGGCAAACCTTTTTCTGGAAAGTCAAATATATTATTTATATCTGTTTCATTAGTTTCTAAATTTTGATACGGAAATAAATTATCTTTAAGATTGGAGTAATCGATTAAAGATCTTTTTTTAGTAGAAATCTCTCGAAGAAAATTAAGTTCTGACAAAATTTTTTATTATTATTATTTAAAATTTTTTTTGTTTTGTAATTATCATATTTTAAATCTAAACCAAATACATTTTTTTTGTTCAAATATGTTTTATGTGTTTTAAAAATTTGCTTCATATTAATTCTAATAATTTTAATTGGTAAAATTTTCTCTTTCTTACAAAGCTTTAAAATTTCTTTATTAAAATTTACTGTACTGGCAACAGGTATTAATTTTTGATATATTGCAATTTTGCACAGTCCTAATACTCTTCTTACTTGGATATCTCTATCTTCCTGAGTATAACCCAAGTCAAAACTGATATTTTTCCTAACAATGTCTCCATCTATCAAAAAAATATTTTTAAACTTTTTTTTAATTGCTTTAGATAATAGTGTTTTACCACTTCCCGACAATCCATAAAACCAAATTCCATTATATTTCATGATATATTTTCTTTTTAAAACCTATTATACAATAACTTTTAATTTTAAATATTATTTGAAATGTCTTTCTATCAAGATTTAAAAAAATTTAAAAGTAAAATAGCTTTGTTTGTTGATGATGACCAGGAAATTAGTTATGAAAAATTAATTTATGAGTCAGAAAAATTTGCAATTCAACTAAAAGAAAGATCATTAATTTTTATTTTAGCTGATAATGATTTCGAATCGATTGTATCTTTAATTGGAAGTGAAATAAGTAATGCAGTAATTATGCTCATTAGTCCAAATATCAATTTTTCAGCTTTGATTAATTTGATTAATTCCTACAATCCTGATTTCATTTTTTTAAATAAAAAAAAAATTTTTAAACTAAATAATTTTGAAAATATTTTTAATTTTTTTAATTATGAACTTTTAAAAAATAATAATTCTCTATCAAAATTAATAAACGATGATCTTTTTCTACTTCAAACAACATCTGGATCCACAGGCTCTCCTAAAAACGTAAAACTTTCATATGATAATATTAAAACAAATACAAATTCAATTATCAAGGATTTAAAAATTATTAATACAGATATAGCAATCACAACCCTACCACTAACTTATGTGTATGGTTTATCAATAATTAACACTCATTTAAAAGTTGGTTCAAAGATTATTTTAAACAAATTTTCGATTATAGAAAAAAATTTTTGGAAAAGAATTATTTTGAATAAAGTTAATAATTTCGGAGGTGTACCTTACATTTATGAAATGTTACTAAAAATAGGCCTTAAAAAAGAATTTTTTCGAAATTTAAAGTACACTACAGTAGCTGGCGGGCATTTAGATAATAAACTAAAGTTATCAATTATTGATTTTTATGAAAAATTAGGTATTTCATTAATTACAATGTATGGAGCAGCTGAGGCCACTTCTAGAATGTCTTTCCTTCCTCCTAAATACTCTAGAAAAAAAAATGGAAGTATTGGTATACCAGTTAGCAATGGTCAGCTATCATTAGAAGATCATACAAATAAGGTAATCAGAAAGTTTCATACAAAAGGTGAGATAGTTTTTAAAGGTAAAAATGTATTTATGGGTTATGCTAATTCCTCAAATGATCTTATTACAAAAGATTTAAACAACTCAGTTTTAAAAACCGGTGATATTGGATATTTTGATGAAGATAACTTTTTCTATGTTGTAGGAAAAAAAAATAGATATATAAAAATTATTGGGAATAGAATTAGTTTAGATGAAGTAGAAAAAATTATCAATAATTATGGTTTTAAAAATGTTTGTACTCAACTCTCAAAAGATACACTTGATATATTTGTTGATCAAAAGAATATTGAAATAAAAATTAAGTCTTTTCTTTCCAAGTACTTAAATTTTAATGAAAAATTAATTAATATTAAATACATAGATTCTTTTCCAATGACAAATAATAATAAAATAGATTAT
>CABZDY010000032.1 GCA_902524635.1 uncultured Pelagibacteraceae bacterium | reverse complement strand
TTCTTCAATTCTCACAAATCCGAATTTATACAGGTGCACTAAGTAAATTCAAATTAAATATTATTAATATTGATACTAAGCTTTCATTAGTTATACTTTGAAAAATTCATATTATTAAGCATGTTTAATGGTTTTAAGTCAAAGTACGTAAAGGTAAAAAAGGGCAAGGTTTTTTGTAGAGTTGGTGGTGAAGGTCCGCCATTACTTTTACTGCATGGATATCCACAAACACATTTAATGTGGCATAAAACAGCCCCTGAGTTATCAAAAAGATTTACAGTGGTTGCTGCAGATTTAAGAGGATATGGAAATAGTCTAGCCCCAACATCAGATAGAGAACATTATAATTATTCAAAAAGAGAAATGGCAAGTGACATGAAACAGATGATGATAAAATTAGGGTTTAAAAAATTTTTTGTTGCAGGACATGATAGAGGTGGAAGAGTTGCTCACAGGCTAGCAAGAGATCATAGAAAAAATATAATAGCTTTAAGTGTTTTAGATATTTGTCCAACATTAGATATGTATGAATTAACGACAAAAGATTTCGCAAAAGCATACTTTCATTGGTTTTTTTTAATTCAGCCAAAATGGTTACCTGAAAGAATGATAATGAGCGATCCAAGGAAATGGATGAAAAGTTGTTTAGATAAATGGTCAGGTAATCACAAATTTGGAAAAGTTGAAGAAAACTATTTAAAATGTTTCAAGCAACCAAAAAGAATTCATGGATCTTGTGAAGATTATAGAGCTTCTGCGACTATTGATTTGGATCATGACAAACAAGATAGAAAAAAAAAACTAAATATTCCAGTCCAAGTGTTATGGGGAAGTAAGGGAGTAATTGGAAAGCAGTTCAAACCAATAAAAATTTGGCAAAGATATACTAAAAGAAAAGTTATAGGTTATCCTATAAATTCAGGTCACTTCATCCCAGAGCAAAATCCAAAGGCAACTATTAAACATCTAAGTGATTTTTTTTTGAGGAAAATTAAGTAATTAGTCTTAGTTGATGTGATCAATAATCGCGCATATCATTCTTGATAATATTAAATTCACCTTTAAATATAGCTAATGTCATATTTACTTAAAAATTCAGAATTAACCTCAGAAAAAGCAGATAGTATTGTTTCTGAAACTTTAAATAATTGTGATGATGGTGAGCTTTATATAGAGGATACAAAATCTGAGACAATTGTATTAGATGATAACAAAATTAAAAGCTCAAATTATACATCTGACTTAGGTTATGGTTTTAGAGCTGTAACAGGTGATACAGTCGCTTATTCTCATTCAAATGAAATTTCAGAAAAATCATTAAAAAATTCTAGCGAAAATCTTAAGTCAACTTTAAAAAATAATAGTGGCACATATAATTCAGAAATTAAAAAAACTAATCAGAAACTTTATAAAGACGTTGATCCAATTGAGAGCAAGTCAATGAAATCAAAAATAGAATTGCTGAACAATATGAATGAGTATGCAAGATCAAAAGATAGTTCAGTTAAACAAGTAACAGCAAGCCTTCTGGCAGAAAAGAAAAACATTGAGATCGTTAGATCTGGAGGAGAATTATTATCAGATAATAGACCATTAGTTAGAATAAATATGTCAGTAATGGTTGAAAAGAATGGTAGAAAAGAAACTGGTGTTTTTGGTATTGGTGGAAGACAAGATTATGATGAATATCTAAAAAATGATAATTGGAAAAAAGTTTGCGATGAAGCTTTTAGAATTGCAAGCACAAATATAGAAAGCAAACCTTCTCTTGCAGGAGAAATGAAAGTTGTTCTAGGACCTGGTTGGCCTGCAATTTTAATTCATGAAGCTGTAGGTCATGGACTAGAAGGAGATTTTAATAGAAAAAAAACTTCAGCTTTTCATGATTTAGTTGGTAAAAAGGTTGCGAGCGATGGAGTTACTATAATCGACGACGGAACATTAGATAATAGAAGAGGTAGTTTAAATATTGATGATGAAGGAACGCCAACAGAAAGAACAGTTTTAATTGAAAATGGTATTTTAAAAAATTTCATGCAAGATAGACTAAATGCAAGACTCATGAATACAAAATCAACAGGAAATGGAAGAAGAGAGAGCTATAAACATGTTGTGATGCCTAGAATGAGAAATACGATAATGTTAGGTGGATCAAACACACAAGAAGAAATGATTAAGTCAGTAGATAAAGGTATTTTTGCTGTAAGTTTTGGTGGTGGTCAAGTTGACATTACCTCTGGAAAATTCGTTTTTAACTGTACGGAAGCTTATGAGATTATAAATGGAAAAATTGGATCTCCAATTAAAGGAGCTACTTTAATTGGTGATGGACCATCTTCTTTAAAAGAAATTTTAATGGTTGGAAATGATATGATGTTAGATCCTGGCATTGGAACATGCGGTAAAGCTGGACAGGGTGTGCCAGTGGGTGTTGGACAACCATCTCTACTTATCAATAATATGACTGTTGGTGGAACTCAACTCTAATAAAATGATTAAAGATCAAGAGTATCTAAAAAAAATTGCAGATATATGCCTTAGTAAGTCAAAAAAATTAGGTTCATCTGATGCAAATATATTAGTGCAAAGTTCTGTTTCTGAAAATGTAAATGTTAGGAATAAAAAACTTGATGGATCTGAAAGGTCTGAAAATCTTGGAGTAGTCCTTACAACTTATTTAGGTAAAAAAAAGTCCTCAATAGCCTCATCAAATCTTAAAGAAAGTAATTTAGATGAGTTAGTAAGTAGATGTGTTGAAACAATGAAAATTACTCCTGAGGATGAATATAATTCATTACCAGATAAAGACCTCCATTTTAAAGGATTAAAAGACTTAGACTTGTATGATGAAACTCATTTAAGCAATGAAGACAAGATTAATTATATAAAAGAGGCAGAAGAGGAAGCTTTTTCAAATGATAAAATAATAAATACTAATGGATCTGGATTTGGTGAGAACAAATCAAATTTTTTGTTAGCCAATTCAAATGGATTTGCTGATGGATATAAAACCTCACAATTTACTGCATATTGTGAAGTTGTTTCAAAAAGCAATGGTAGCATGGAAAGAGATTATGAATATACAAGCAAAAGGTTTTATAGTGATATTTTAAAACCTAAACAACTTGGATCTACTGCGGCGGAACATGCAGTGAAGAAATTAAATCCAAAAAAAATAAAAAGTGAAAAAATTAGCCTAATATTTGATAAAAGGATTTCAAAAAACTTTCTATCTATTTTTGCAAGTGCAATATCATCAAGCGCAATAGCAAAAGGAACAACATTTTTAAAAGATAAATTAAATCAACAAGTTTTTAACTCTGAAATAAATATATTAGATCACGGTAATATAAGAAAAGCCAATGGATCTCGTTACTTTGACAGCGAAGGTATAGCAGTAGTTAACCTTGATTTGATAAAAAACGGTATTCTTCAAGACTATTTAATTGATACTTATAATGGGAAAAAAATAAACAGAAAGTCTAATGGTAGGGCAAGTGGTACAACAAATTTGTATTTTCAAAATGGATCAAAAACATTTGAAGATCTAATCAAATCAGAAAATAAAATCTTGTATATCAAAGAAACTATCGGTCATGGTACAAATATTATTAATGGTGATTACTCTGTAGGAGCATCTGGTATGATGGTTGAGAATGGAGAGTTTTCATATCCAGTAAGTGAAATTACAATTGCTGGAAACTTAAACAATATTTTTAAAAATATAACTTTAGCCGACGATTTAGAGTTTAACTATGCAACAAATTCACCTACAATGATGATTGAAGGCATGGTTGTTGGTGGAAAATAATTTCTAAATGAAAAAAATAATTACCATTTTTCTTGCTATTTTTTTTATTAGTACCTCATCAAACTCTAATGAAAATGAAATAAGATTAAATAACTTATTTGATAAGTTAAAAATTCAAAACCACTCAATTGCAATTGATACAGAGATGAAAATCTGGGATATTTGGACCAAACATCCAACTAATCAAAATTTAACTTCTTTGCTATCAAGAGGAACAAAATTTATGAATCAAGAGCAATATTCAGTTGCTGTAGATATATTCACAACAGTAATTAAAAAAGATCCTGCTTGGGCAGAAGCTTGGAATAAAAGAGCAACTGTCTTTTATTTAATGGGCAAATATCAAGATTCTCAAAATGATATAGACAAGGTATTAAAACTAGAGAAAAGACATTTTGGAGCATTATCAGGACAGGGTCTCGTTCAAATTAAGTTAAAAAATTATGAAAAGGCTTTAAAGAGTTATGAAAAAGTAAAACAGATTTATCCATCCATGAGGTCACCACAAATAATGATACCACAGATTAAAGAGTTGATTAAAAATCAATCTGTGTAAATGAAAAAACTGCTAATAATATTTTTTATCAATATTTTTGCAGTTAATTCTGCTTATTCTGTAGAAGAAGTCCTTACTTCTTTAAAAGAGGGAGGAAAAATAATTTTTATTAGACATGCGCTTGCACCAGGAAATGGAGATCCAGAAAATTTTGATTTAAATGATTGTTCTACCCAAAGAAATTTAAATCAAAGAGGAATTGAACAGTCAAAATTTATTGGAAGTATATTTAATAAAAACCAGATTAAAATTGAAAAAGTCTATTCAAGTGAATGGTGCAGATGTATAGATACAGCTAAATTTGCTTTTAAAAATTATCAAACATTTAGCGCACTAAATTCTTTTTATGATATTAGATTTGAAGCAAATGAAGAGAGGCAAATAACTCAACTAAAAGAGTTTATTAATCAATGGAATGGTAAAGAAAATATAATTTTTGTTACTCATTTTGTTGTTATATCTTCAATGCTAAATATAGGGACTTCTTCAGGAGAAATAGTAATAACCGATAAGAATTTAAATATTATTGGATCAATTGATACTTTGTAATATATTAACTTAAGATTTATGAAAACAATATTTATTATAGGATCAAAAAAGCATACTTTAAAATACACTAGAAAAATGCCTGAAGGCGAAGTAAAAAAAATGAAATCTTTTGTAACTAATAAAGGTCAAAAGTTAGAAAAAACATCAAAGTTTAAAATTCTAAATATTTCAGACGAAAAAACAGCAAGAGTATTTAAGATCAGTTTATAATATTTAATCCTGAAATAGAAACTAAATGAAGAAATCTAAAAGAAGTAATGTAGACCCATTTATTGTAATGGATGTAATGGAGTCTGCTAGAAAAGCAGAAGCTATTGGCAAGCATGTAATTCATATGGAAGTAGGTCAACCAGGAACACCAGCACCAAAGCGTGCCAAACAATTTATTTCAGATGAAATTTCTAATAATGATCTTGGCTATACAGTTACTTTAGGTTTGCCAGAATTACGAAATAGAATTTCTAAATTGTATGGAGATTGGTACAATATTGATTTAAACCCAGACAGAATAATTATAACAACTGGATCTTCAGGAGCATTTATACTTTCTTTTGCAGCATTATTTGATGTTGGAGATAGAGTAGGCATTGCCGCTCCAGGCTATCCTAGCTATAGACAAATTTTAAAGTCTCAAGATTTAATTCCAATTGATATTTTTACAGAGTTGCAAAATAAATTTCAGCCTATACCGAAAGATATTAAAGAAAATAATTTAAATGGTTTATTAGTTGCTTCTCCTGCAAATCCCACTGGTTCAATGCTTGATAAAAAAAAACTAGAAGAACTTATTAATACTTCGCATGAAAATAAAGTGAGTTTTATTAGCGATGAGATTTATCATGGAATTCAATATGAAAATAATCCTACATCTGCATTAGAAATTTCAAATGAATGTTATGTTATAAATTCATTTTCTAAATATTTTTCTATGACAGGTTGGAGAGTAGGCTGGATGGTTGTTCCTGAAGATCATGTGAGACAAGTAGAAAGATTATCTCAAAATCTTTTTATTTGTCCTCCTCATGTTAGTCAATTAACTGCTCTATCAGCAATGGATGCAAAAGAGGAATTAAATACAAATGTAGAGGTTTATAAAAAAAATAGATCAATTTTGTTAGAAGAGTTACCTAAGGCTGGTTTAAATAAATTTTCTCCCCCAGATGGTGCTTTTTATATCTACATTGATATTTCAGAGTATTCGAAAGATAGCCTTAACTTTTGTAAAGAAGTGCTTGATAAAGCAGGAGTAGCAATAACTCCTGGACTTGATTTCGATCAAAAAAGAGGAAATTCTACAATAAGGTTTTCATACGCTAGAAGCACTGAGGATATAGTTGAAGGAGCAAATAGAATAAAAAAATTTATGAAAGAAGAGTATTTAAAATAATAATGAAAACTGCTGTTTTATTTGGCTCATCTGGGTTAATTGGATCTAATTTACTAGATAATTTAATCAACAATAATACTTACAACAAAATAAAAATATTTGTTAGAAAATTACCTTCTATTGATAATTCAAAAGTTGAAGTGATCAATACAGATTTTTTAGATTTAGACACTTTAAAAGAAAAATTAACAGGTGATGATTGTTTTTTTTGTATTGGTACAACTCACAAAGACACACCTGATAAAAACGAATATAGAAGAATAGAATATGACTTACCTGTACAATTAGCAAAAATTGCAAAATTTAATTCAATTAGTAATTTTATTTATGTCTCCTCAATTGGAGCAAACCCAAAAGCCTCAAGTACATATTTAAAAAATAAAGGTCAAGTAGAGGAGGAGCTAAAAAAGATTGGGTTTTCTAACCTAAGCATTATTCAACCCTCATTTTTAGTTGGAAACAGAAAAGACTTTAGAATTGTTGAGGTTTTAGGAATTCCAGTGATGAAATTTCTATCCTTATTCTTTTTTGGTGGATTTAAAAAATATACTCCAATAAAAGTTGAGATAGTTGTGAATGCAATGATCAAACTTGCCTCAGTAAATAATAGTCAGCAAACTTATTTATCTGATAGGTTGCAAGAGTTAGGATCTAACTAAATGAGAAAATCAATAATATCTATATCTTTTTTGATTTATATACTCTGTATTTTACCTTACTCTACTTCAGTGGCTTATGAGGAATCTCAATATGATGTAGTATATAAATCTGAAATATACGAAGTGAGACATTATAAAGACCGTCTAGTTGTCGAAGTTGTAAGCAGAAATGATGATAGTAGTTTTAGAAAACTTTTTAAATATATCTCAGGTCAGAATAATAAATCTCAAGAAATTAAAATGACTGTGCCAGTAACACAGGGTGAGAAGGATAATGGATACTATATGCAATTTTATCTTCCATCAAAATTTACAAAAGAGAGTGCGCCTATACCCACAAATTCAGATGTTAAAATTTCAACAATAGAAGAAGGTTTTTTTGCTGTAATAGAATATTCTGGAAGAGCCTCAGATAATAATTTCTTCAAACATAAGGAAATTCTTAATAAAAAACTCTTAGAGGAAGAAGTAATTATTAAAGGACCCCCAATAAGAGCAACCTATGATGGGCCTTTTACGCTTCCTATGATGAGACGCAACGAAGCTATGTTTAAAGTTGAGTGGAGTAAATAGATTACATTTTGCCATATATATTAATTTCTGTCGCCTGATAGTTTAACTTCACTAATCAGAAAGGTATTTATGAAAAAATTATTTCTAATTTTATTTGTATTATTTGGTTTAAACAGCTCTGTTTTTGCTGATGGTCATGTAAAAAGAATTTTATCAACTAGTCAGACTGGTATGGGTAACGATATTGTTTATCCATCCGGAAAAGCAAAGATCACAGCGTTTGAATTTACTGTGCCCGTAGGAGGCCCTGTAGTTCCGCACATTCACTCGTTCCCTGTTTTAATAATGATACAACAAGGAGAAATTGAACTTACTCAAGGTGGCAAAAGCTATGTTTATAAAGCTGGAGATGCATTTATTGAAGATGTAGGTGTGGCTCATGAGTCTAAAAATATTGGAGATGTTCCTGTTAAAGCAATTGTTGTTGCTATGGGAGTTGAAGGTCAAAAAATTATGACCCCAGTAAAATAGAAAGAAAAAATATGGGGCAGTTATTTTTCATGCCCCATATCTCATTCTTTAAGCTATATTTTTTTACTCTCTTTTTTCAAGTGTCCTAATGTTTCACCAGAATTTTTTCCTGATTTGATAACGTATCCACTTGTACCGTTGGCGTTAGCTTCTACAGTTTTCAAACTTCGAAACATTAATTGATTTAGCCTAGCGTTCTTTGAGCCTCGGCTAAACGAACTTAAAACTCTGTGCATTCTTTTCATACACTCTCCTTGTTTGTTTTTCCAAAACTCGCTTTTAACCGATGCGATATCGGCCTCTTTTTCACCATGAGATATGGTATTAATAAAGTATCTTTTACAAATAATATTTTCAATTAGATAACTTATTATTATGACCAAACTGGGTTTTAAAATTGTTTAATACTTAGAGAATAACTAAGTCTGTCTTTTGATTACCTAGTCTTTCATTTCCTTTTTCAGTAACAATGTAAGTCTCACCCAGATTCATAGCTAACTCATTTTTACTATCCATTAGAATCATGTGCATAAAGAAAACATTTCCTGCTTGGATTACATAAGGATTGCCTGTGTAAAGCATTGGCCAATCCATCCAATTAGGGGAAAATGTTGCACCTAATGAATATCCACATGCATTCATCCGACAATCTTTATAACCTAAATTATCAAATATTTTTGCATGCATATCAAAAACCTCTCCAATTTTATTGCCAGGTTTTAATGTATTTTCACAGTGTTTTAGTGCTTCTTCACAAGCCTCGTGCATTTCATAATGTTTGGGATTTGCTTTTCCAATCGGTATAGTTCTGAACATTGCAGAATGATAATGTCTATACGTGCCTGCCCATTCAATAGTTAGTTGATCTACATCATTAAGTATTTGTTTTTCTGATTGATATCTACATAGTAGTGCGTTTTTACCAGAACCTATTATAAATTCATTTGCAGGATAGTCTCCACCTCCTTCAAAAATTACTCTATTCATTTCAGCAAGAATTTTACTTTCACTCACTCCCTTTTTAGCAAATTTCCAAACTTCATCTAAAGCTTTGTCGGCAAGCGTTGCTGCTTTCTTAACATAAACTATTTCTTCAGGAGATTTAATTACCCTGAGTTTTGTTATTAATTCAGATTTATCATCTAAAGAGCAAAAATTTTTTAATGATTTATTTAAATTAATTGCATTACGTCCAGTAAGTCCATAAGCTTCATACTCAATACCGATCTTTTTGTCTTTTAAGTTAAGTTCGTTTAAGGTTTGTTTTAGATCTTCTGTGGGATTAGAATCATCTTTATCAACCCAAATTTTTATATTTTCTATATTTGAAGTATTTTGTGCTTGTCTTAAATCAGGAGCTCTAGTTAATAATATTAAATTACCTTTTTGGTCTAATATTAAGGACTGAAAAAAAACATAACCAAATGTATCGTAACCAGTCAGCCAATACATAGACTCTTGTCTAAACATGACCAAGGCATCTATTTTTTCCTCTTTTAATTTAGTGATAACTTTATTTTTTCTACTTTTGAATTCTTCTGAGGAAAAATGAAGACCCATTAATTGATAGTGGTTCTAACTGATCCGATTTTATCAACTTTGCCTATATATTCGCCCTTGTTTTTTATTGGAACAACTCCTACCGTTGAGCCTGTGAACACGTAGAAATCCTTCT
>CABZDY010000031.1 GCA_902524635.1 uncultured Pelagibacteraceae bacterium | reverse complement strand
GGTGGAATATATGCAGGGTTTTTAACCCCATCAGAGTCAGCGGCTATAGCAGGGATTTATGCTGTAGCAATTGGTTTTTTAATTTATAGAGAATTAACTTTTTCATCTCTTTTAAGTTGCTTGAAAGATACTGCAATTATTACTGCTGTTATATTTTCAATTATAGCTACAGCAACGTTTTTAAGTGTGGTTCTTACTTATACTCAAGCCCCTCAGAAAATTATAACTTATTTTACAGATATGGGAGTAAGCGTGAATTTATTTTGGATAATGTTGGGAGCGATATGTTTAATTTTGGGAACATTCATAGAAATAGTTCCAGTATTTTATTTAACTGTTCCAATTTTTGCTGCATTAACATTATCTTTTAATCAAAGTTTATTACACCTTTATGTAGTATTTGTTGCTTTTGCTGGAATAGGAATGATTACTCCACCTGTCTGCGTGGGAATATATACTGCTGCTGGTGTAATAAAAGAAAACCCTGCAAATGCTTTTAAAGAGGTTCCATTATTTACAATTGTTGGAATTTTTTATGGAATATTAATGATTTTATTTCCTAAATTTTCGACTTGGTTACCAAGTTTACTCTAAAATTCATTTTTGATTTTTTATCTCCTTTTCACATATTGATCTGGCTTCTTCAGGTTTTAACTTTTTTTGTAATTTACTCTTTGCAATTGTGCATGCAGATATAGATTTTTGAAGACTAAACTCCTCATATTTTCCTACACTTAAATAAAGAAAGATAATTGCTGCACCTAAAAATAACAACAATTTATAATTTTTATACATTAAGAAGCTTGTTGCTCTGGTAAAGAGATATCTAAATGATAATTTGGTTCATCTCTTTGTTTTTTAAGAGCTGGAATTATTTCTTTGTAAGTTTCAAATAATCCATTTTTAATTTCGGGTAATTGATCTTTCAAATGATTATGTAATTTTTCCAAATTATAAGCTGGAACAGTTGGAAACATATGATGCACACAGTGATACTCCATCTTCCAGTATAAAAAGCTAAGTATTGGGTTTAGTTTCATATCTCTTGCTGATAATCTATGATCTTTTACATCTCTTGCTAATCCAGCATGTTGAGTAAAGGCAACAAACTTATGCAATCCTTTTCCATAATAATGAGGTAATAAAAGATATAACGCTGGTAACCATGAAGATATTAATAAGGACCAGACAATTATAGATAACCAAATACCAACATAAATTCTTGATATCAAAATAGCTCTTGGTCTTGCATTTTCAGGAATACTATCAGTCATCACTTTAGTTTTTATGCCAAAAGCATGTTTTATGACTTCAAAAGCTATGCTTTTTTTGAAAAATAATAATTCTCCAAAAGGAATTAAATTCAATATTAATTTTTTTGGAGTATCTTTTAAATTATTATCGTACTCAATTTCATAATCATAAGGATCTTTTGTAGAGTAAGTATTTCCATGGTGAACAAAATGTGTAAATCTCCATCTTGTAGGCTCAAAGTATGCCATGAAACATGAGATGTAGTAAAATATTTCATTTAAAAATTTAGTCTTGAAGGCTGTTTTATGACCGGTTTCATGCCAAATTGGATTACAAAAACAAAAGATATTTCCGTAAATGTAAAACCACAATACTGACCACCAGGTACCCCAAGTTAAATATGCTAAATATCCAACAATACTTAGTAAGATAAAATAAATACTTACATGTATTAATCCCTTAATGTCTGATTTTTTTGTTAGTTCTTTTAAGACTACTTTATCAATATTAGGTCTAAACCACTTTTCTAATTTAACGTCCATAAATTACTGTATGAATAAACATCATACATATATTTATTTAACCTACCAATGATTTTTGGGGCTTCATATCACCTTTTGCAATTCCTGCTACTTCTACTGGTTTCTTCATAGCGTCTCTTCTGAATGGCTCACCTAATTCTTGATTTAAAATTACCTCAATAAATGTTGTAATTCCTTTTTTTTGATCTTCACATGATTGCTTTATTGCTTTAGTTGTTTCTTCCATTGTTTTAACGGCAACACCTTTTAAACCACAGGCGTTAGCAACTTTAGCGTAACTTAATTCAGGATCTAGCTCTGTTCCAATAAAATTATCATCAAACCATAAAATAGAATTTCTCTTTTCTGCTCCCCATTGGTAATTTCTAAATATTACCATTGTAATTGCAGGCCATTCTTCCCTTGCGCAAGAACTCATTTCATTCATACTTATTCCAAAAGCACCGTCACCTGCAAAACCAATTACTGGTGTATCTGGACATCCTATTTTTGCTCCAAGTATTGATGGGAAACCATAACCACATGGACCGAACAAACCTGGTGCTAAATATTTTCTTGGCTTTTCAAAAGTTGGGTATGCATTACCTATTGCACAATTATTTCCGATATCACTTGAAATAATTACATCATCTGGCATTCCTGCCTGTATTGCTCTCCAAGCTTGTCTTGGGGACATTCTGTCTGCGTCTCTTTCTCTAGCTTCTTTATTCCAAACTGTTCCTGGATCATCATCTTCATGATCTAAACTTGTAAGAGTTTGTAACCAAGCTGATTTAGTTTGATGAATTAAATTTTTTCTGTCATCTCTACCATTATCGCCAGCTGTTGGTGAAAGTTTTTCTAAAATCTGTTGTGAAACCATCTTAGCATCTCCACAAATACCAACTGTTACTTTTTTTGTAAGCCCAATTCTGTCTGGATTCATGTCTACTTGAATAATAGTTGCATCTTTTGGCCAATAATCAATTCCGTATCCAGGTAAAGTTGAAAAAGGGTTTAATCTTGTTCCTAATGCTAAAACTACATCAGCTTTTGAAATTAATTCCATACCAGCTTTAGATCCATTGTATCCTAATGGTCCAACTGCCAAAGGGTGACTTCCTGGGAAACTATCATTGTGTTGATATCCATTACATACTGGAGCATCTAACTTCTCAGCTAACTTTTTACATTCATCAATTGCATTACCAATTACCACGCCTGCTCCAGATAATATTACTGGAAATTTTGCATCTGATAAAAGTTTTGCAGCTTTTTCAATAGCCTCTTTTCCTCCACCTTGTCTTTCAAATCTTACAATAGGTGGTAATTCTATATCTATTACTTGAGTCCAATAATCCCTTGGTACATTTATTTGTGCTGGTGCTGAACCTCTAAATGCTTTTTCAATCACTCTATTTAATACTTCTGCCATCCTTGAAGGATCTCTCACTTCTTCTTGATAACAAACCATGTCTTTAAATAAATTCATCTGCTCTACTTCTTGAAAACCACCTTGACCCATTGTTTTATTTGCTGCTTGAGGAGTAACTAACAACAAGGGTGTATGGTTCCAGTAAGCTGTTTTAATCGGTGTAACTAATCCAGTAATGCCTGGCCCATTTTGAGCTATCACCATTGACATTTTTCCAGTTGCTCTCGTATATCCGTCTGCAATTAAACCACCATTAGTCTCATGAGCAACATCCCAAAAAGTAATTCCTGCCTTAGGAAATAAATCAGATATTGCCATAAAAGCTGATCCTATTATTCCAAACGAATGTTCAATTCCGTGCATTTGAAGAACTTTTATAAATGCTTCTTCTGTTGTCATTTTAGTCATAGTTCAGCCTTTCTAATTCTTTTTTTTAATTGTCAAAGTGCCCGATTAATATATAAGATTTAGCGAATTTCAAATAAAGAAATCGTCACAATGTCAAATACTGATATAATAATACATGATGAAAAAGACAACGTTGGCGTAGTTGTTATAGAGAAAATAACACCAGAACAAGATTGTAATTGTTGGATAATGGAAAACGATAAGTCTGTTTCAATACAATCAAAAGACGAAATACCATTGGGTCATAAGATTGCAATGGCAGATCTAAATGAAGGTGACACTATTTTGAAATATGGACATGATATTGGGAAAGTAGTTAAAAATATTAAAAAAGGTGAGCATGTTCATGTTCATAACGTAAAAACAAAAAAGTGGTAATAAATGGAAATTCCAAAAAGTTTTTTAGGATATAAAAGAGAAAATGGTCGTGCCGGAACACGTAATCGCGTTATTATTCTTCCTGTAGACGATATTTCAAATGCGTGTGCAGAAGCAGTAGCAAATAACATTAAAGGTACAATAGCTCTACCTCACTCTTATGGACGACTGCAGTTTGGTGCAGATTTAGAACTTCATTTTAGAACAATGATTGGTACAGGAAAGAATCCTAATGTTGCAGCTGTTATAGTTGTAGGTATTGAACCTAAATGGACAAAAAGGATTGTTGATGCAATTGCAACAACTGGCAAACCAGTTGAAGGATTTAGTATAGAAGGAGTTGGAGATATAGATACTATTGCAAAAGTTTCTAAAAAAGCACAAGAGTTTTCAATGTGGGCTTCTGAAAAACAAAGAGAAGAATGTCCAATGAGTGATTTATGGATTTCAGTAAAATGTGGAGAGTCTGATACAACGTCAGGATTAGCATCTAATCCTACTGTTGGAAATCTTATGGACAAGTTAGAACCACTTGGTGTTCATTTATGTTTTGGTGAGACTTCTGAACTTACAGGAGCTGAAACAGTTTGTGAAAAAAGAGGCAAAACACCGGAGGCTCAAGCAAAATTTAAAAAGACATGGAATGATTATAACGATTTTATTCTTAAAGAAGCAACAGATGATTTATCAGAAAGTCAACCAACTGCAGGTAATATTGCTGGTGGATTAACTACTATTGAAGAAAAAGCATTTGGTAATTTTCAGAAAATTGGAGGATGTCAATTTATTGATGTTCTAGAGCCAGCCGAGGAACCGACAAAAGGTGCAGGATTGTACTTCATGGATACTTCTTCAGCTGCTGCAGAATGTGTTACTTTACAAGCTGCCGGGGGTTTTAATATTCACTTATTCCCAACTGGACAAGGGAATATTATAGGAAATCCTATAGAGCCTGTGATTAAATTGACAGCAAATCCTCTTACAGCAAAAACTATGAGCGAACATATTGATGTGGATGTTTCTAAAATTTTATCTAGAGAAATGAATTTGAGCCAAGCAGGAGACGAGTTAATCAAATCAACTTTAAGGGTTGCAAATGGAAGATTAACTTGTGCTGAAGCTCTTGGTCATAAAGAGTTTGTTATGACTAAATTATATAGAAGCGCCTAATTATTTTTTTAATTTTGCTAATCTTTTATCATCCCAATTAGAATAAACTCTTCTAATCATTGCAGCTCCAACTCCAAGTACTACAGCAAGTAAAACTGAGGTTAGACCATAAAATACTGGTAAATCTCTTGAAAAATTTAATATAAATTCACTTAATGGTCCTAAATTATCTGTAGTATTAATAATAGCACTTGTTGTTTTTTCATCTTTGATAAAAGTATCATAAGCAATTGCTATACCAACTAATAATAATAATATTGCTAAAATAGTTTTAAATTCTGAACTATCAATTTTTTCTCCAATTTTTTGTCCAAACTGTACTCCTATTATTGAACCTAAAATTAAAACAGTAACTAATATTAAATCTATGGTTCCATAATTCAAGGCATGCAAAATTGTTACAATTGCACTTACAAATATTGTTACAAAAAGTGAAGTTCCTGGAATTAATCTAGTTGGCATTCCAATAATATAAATCATTGCTGGTACTAAAATAAAAGCACCACCTATTCCCATTATTGCAGCGATGAAACCAACTATTAAACCTATTATTATTGGTGTAAATGCACTTTCATAAAGTTGTGACTTTTTAAAACGCATTCTTAAAGGTAGACCATGTATCCAATAATGTTTGTGAAGCTTTTTTCTTACAGTTATTTTTTTTCTTGCTTTATCAATTTCTGACACACCCTGAATAAGCATAAAGGTTCCTAAAATTGCAAGTATATACATGTAAGCTAAAGAGATAACTATATTGATTTTCCCTATATCTTTAAAATATGAAAAAGTTATAATTCCAAGTATTGTTCCAACAGCTCCTCCAATAACAATCATGAAACCCATTTTATAATCGAGTGTTCCTTTAAGATAATGAGTTGTAGATCCAGAGATTGAGGTTCCTAAAATATTACTAGCTTCATTTGGAACTGCGTAAATAGGAGGTACACCTAAAAAAATTAAAAAAGGCGTCATCAAAAATCCTCCCCCTACTCCAAACAAGCCAGATAAAATTCCTACAACTAAACTTAGACCAAATATAAAAAGTAAATTTATTTCGACTTGTGCTATTGGAAGAAAATACTCCATTTAAAGTAATTATTCCTCTAGGAATACAAAGTCAATAAATATGAGTATTTTTAGATAAAATTCTGAGCAGTACTAAGAAGAATTATACCCCAAGCAAAGAAGATAAATAGATATAAAAATGATTTAATTATTTTAATTAGTTGCTTTTCAAAGAATAAGGGAAGTCTTTTTAAATTATGATTTATTGTTTGAAACATACTCGCGAAATACCACAAGTTGTAATAAATGCAAATATTTTTTAAAAATATTTAGAAAATTGTTGCACCGAAGACTTTGACTTCATCTCCTTCTTCCCCAAGAACTAGTCTTCCCAAAAAGTCACCAGGGATCTTTGTGCTAGTCTGTTTATATAAGACTGTTATGTAAAGACCTCTTCTAAGACAGCCGATTGCCTTACATCCTTCAGCTAAACTTGAAATCAACTCATTATTTGCCCATTGTTTTCCAAGCTCGACTTCATTAGCTCCATACATCATTTGAGAGGACAAATCTCGAGTAAAGCCACCATAATCTTTGATGTTTGAGGACTTAACTAAATTAGCCCACATTGGCTCAGCAATTTTAATAATTTCCTCGTCGGATTTATCTAAAAGGGCCATTTATGATTTAATTCAATTAAGAGGCTTCTTTTTTCTTCTCGTTCTCATCTACGATATGGTAAACGGGCACTTTTTCCATAGAAAATTTACCAGTTTTAGGATCACGTCTAGAAACTGTCAGACAGTGCCAATTATCATCATCAAGTTTCATATGGTCACCTCTGTAATAGTAGCCTGGCCATCTAGTTTCTTCTCTGAACATAGTATGTTCTGTTACACACTGGGATGTTAAAGCTCTATGTTTAAGTTCCCAAGCCCTCATTAACTGATGATAGTCCTCTGCTCCAACATTTTCTAAATCCTCTTCAAGCCATTTAAGCAATTCTAAACCTTTTTTAAGCATATTTGCGTTAGTCATGTAGTTTGTTGCAATACCTCCAACATATTCATCCATAATTCTTTGAAGTCTTTGAAGTCCCTGAATTGGAGAGATATAACTTGGTGAAACAGTTCCTCCAGTTATCTCATTTCTTCCAACGGTGTAATTCTCAAGTGGTTTATAAACAGCTGTTTTAAAGTCCTCACATTGTTTATCGCTAACTTTAATATCATTGGCTTTTTGGTCTTCAATATATTTAACTGCTGCTTTTGCTGCTAAACGACCTTCTGTAAATGACCCTGAAGAAAATTTATGTGCACTTCCCCCAACAGTATCTCCAGCTCCAAAAAGTCCTTCGATTGTTAACATTCTATTATAACCCCAGAAATATTCTGGTGGTGATAGATCTTCTGGTCCGCTTACCCATGCGCCTGAACATGTAGCATGAGATCCCATAACATAAGGTTCAGATGTTGTTAGTTCTGGATTTGTATATTTAGGATCAATATTCTGAGATGCCCAAACAACAGCTTGGCCAACTGTCATTCCTAAAAAATTTTCCCAGCCAACGGTCTCTAAATGTGGATCCTGAAAAGCCTCTGTAGTGACCATGTGTATTGGGCCTCCACCTGCCATTGTTTCTTGAATAAATGCATGATTTCTTAAGCATGTTGGCGTCGGGTGATGATCTATATATTCGCCGACTAATTCTTTAGTTTGTTCATACCATTTCTTCTCATAGTTTTCTCCATTAGCATTTTGAGTATAGGTTTTAAGGTGTAGGAAATATGCTCCAACTGGACCATATCCATCTTTAAATCTACATAACACTATTCTATTTTCCATTTGAGTCATTTTTGCTCCAGCTGCAATAGGAAGTGCATATGCTGAACCATTACTCCAAGGAGCATACCAAGTTCTTCCCATACCTTCTCCAACAGCTCTTGGTTTAAATATGTGAGATGCTCCACCAGCTGCAACAATAACTGTTTTTGCTCTAAAAACATGGAAGTCTCCAGTTCTCATATTAAACCCAACAGCTCCACCTACTCTATTTTCTTTTTCTTCATCCATTAAAAGATGAGTGACCATTATTCTATTATAAATTTTGTCAGCTGATTTCTTAGCAGCTTCAGCTACTATTGGTTTGTAACTTTCACCATGAATCATAATTTGCCATTTACCTTCTCTCAGGTAACGACCAGTTTTTTCATTTTTCATCATTGGAAGGCCCCACTCATCAAACATATGAACTGTTGAATCTACGTGACGAGCCATGTCATAACCTAAATCTTCTCTTACCATTCCCATTAAATCATTACGTGCATATCTTACATGGTCTTCAGGTTGATTTTCACCCCATTGCATGCCCATGTAGCAGTTAATTGCATACAATCCTTGAGCAACTGCACCACTTCTATCTATGTTTGCCTTTTCAACGCAAACAATTTTCAAATCTCTTCCCCAGTGCCTTGCTTCAAAAGCAGCACCTGTTCCAGCCATACCACCTCCAACTACTAGAACGTCACAATCTTCGTAATGTGTTTTATGTTTAGCCATTAATAATAAACTCCCTTTTTGAAAGTCTCTTTAGGAACAGATGGTAGTTCTCCATCAATATTTAAACCTTCTGGCTCAGTATATAATCTTTGAGAGTTTATCTCTCCTTGATTTGGTTTATCTCCTTCAGCAAGTTTTGGAATAAACTTTCCCCAAGGTTTAGTTGTGATTGGAGATACAAAATCTTTTGTAGTTCCATTTCTAAATTTTATCTTCCATGAGATGGTTCCTTTTTCTTCTTCACGTCTTACTCTTACGCTGTGTCCCATTGGTGCAAAATCTGCATAACCTCTTACATCAATTGCATGATTAGGGCATGCTTTCACGCACGAATAGCACTCCCAACAAAAGTTTGGTTCAATATTCTTTGCTCTTCTTATTGTTTCATCGATATGCATTATATCTGATGGGCAAATATCTACGCAGTGACCACAGCCATCACATCGAGTCATGTATACAAAAGTTGACATAATTTAATTTTTCTCCTTTATAATTTTTATCATATTAATAGTGTTTTGGCTCTTCTCTTTTTATACCTAAGCCAAATTGCTCAGGTGCATCTGCTTCTGGTGGTAGATTATCTCTAGAACCATCGGCTTCTGCTAAATTTTTTTGTATTGCTGCGCCAGGTTTGTAAAACATATGAGCAAATTTTGACCAATATACTCCCCCAAATAAAACCAGATTTGCAACAATGAATAATGCTAAGAAAACCATATCATCATATCTTTCAACAAGATTTAGTGATTGAAGATAAGACCATATCAAACCAAATAAAGATGATGCTATTAATGCTAAAACAAATAAGTCTGCTTTAATCATTCTAAACCAAGGTTGTGCCTCAGAATAAACATCAACTCTTAGAAAGAACCAAAACCATGAACCTCCTAATACAGTTAGAGCTGCTCCAATGTGCCATATCATTGGCCACACTGTTGGAGTAGTAGATCCTGGAGATGTATAAAAGAATATCATCACCACTGAACCTATCCAAAAAAGTATTGTTCCGTACATACCCATTACATGAGCCACTCTTCTTTTGCCTGCACCAAGTTCTGATGTAGTTGCAATGTCGCTTGCTATAGTTTTTGAAATTACAGATATTCTCTCTCCTGTTGATAAGGTTTTCGTAGCTGATAATTTTGCTTTTTTTGCATTATTAAAGAAATACTTCACATTTTTTTTATGAATAATGTCCATAACTGTTCCAACTAGAATTAATAAACCCATTAAAATAACAAAAGATTGCATCAAAAATGGTGGTACAGTCTCTGCTAGTATTAAAAATGGATTAGTTGATATCATTGTGAATTTGTTCCTTCCGCATAAGATTTCTAGTACACTTATTTAAATAGATCAACCGCGATATAATGACATTTCAACAGCTTATAAAGGTAATTATTATTTAGTTTTACGTACATAATGTTGTTTTGAGGCAATTACACTTCTAACACCACCTTGGGGATTATCAACGTCTCCCGATCTTCTTGGAATCAGATGAATATGACAATGATTAATTGATTGTCCTGCAGTTTTACCAGAGTTTGATCCAACATTAAATCCTTCGATTGTATTATCTTTATATTCAAGTTTTTTTTTAAGTTCTTTTAGAAGAGCGTCACAAGCTAGAACTTCCTCGTTGTTTAGTTCAAAATAATTTTCTACATGTCTCTTTGGAACAATTAAAGCATGATAC
>CABZDY010000030.1 GCA_902524635.1 uncultured Pelagibacteraceae bacterium | reverse complement strand
AAGGAATATGACTTAGAAAACAACAAGGATGGGATTAAAAATCAAATATTTGTTCACGACACAAAAAAAGGAATTTCGTTACATGAATTTCTTATCATAAACAATTGGTTTAATGATCAAAAATTATCACTTTGATAAATTAAGACTATCTGCCTCTTGTATTATCCAATTCAAATATTTATATTAGCAATATGTCTGATTTAGCTGATAAAAGATGCATCCCTTGTGAGGGAGGAATTCCAAGTTTTAATTTAGACGAAATTCACAAATACCTTAAGAAAGTTGACGGATGGGATGTAGAAAGTCTTGATAAAAAGGATTACTTTATAATTAAAAATTTCAAATTTAATAATTTTTTAGAAAGTCAATCTTTTGTAAACAAGGTTGGTGAAATAGCGGAGAAAGAAGGTCACCATCCTGATATATGGTTTGGGTGGGGATATGTAAAAATTAAAATTCAAACTCATGCGATAAATGGTTTGCACGAAAGTGACTTTGTGCTCGCAGCAAAGATTGACAGAATTAATTAAGTTTTAATGTTTAAAATGTCTAGTATTTGAAAACACTAGTATAATTCCTAATTTATCAGCAAATCTTATTATTTCTTTATCACGAATAGAACCTGATGGTTGAATAATTGCACTCACTCCATTTTGAACTAAAGTCTCAATTCCATCTGTGAAAGGAAAGAATGCATCAGATGCTCCTAAGATTATATCGTCTTTCTTGATTTTTTGGAATTTTTTCATTTTATTAATTGCTATTTTACAACTATCTAACCTGCTTGGTTGACCTGAGCCAATACCAATAGTTGAGCTTTCTTTTGTTAAAACAATAGCATTAGATTTTACATTCCTGCAAATATTGAAAGCGAACAACAGATTGTCAAAAATTTTTTTTGTTGGTTTAATTCTAGATACGACTTTAAAATTATCTTTTTTAAAATCCTTATTATCAGTAGTTTGGATTAATAAAGAATCAAAGTTACTAGTTATATAAGTTGAGTTTTGTTTTCTTAATTTTGATGCATCAATTAATCTTAAATTTTTCTTTTTTTTTAGAATTTTCATTGCATTTTTTTCAAAACCAATTCCAACAATTACCTCTAGAAATATTTTATTTAATTCAATGGCTATTTTTTTACTTATTTTAAAATTGCATGAAACAATTCCTCCAAATGCGCTTATAGGGTCACATGCTAGAGCTTCTTTATAACTCTTTATTTTGTTTTTATTGACTGACACACCACATGGGTTTGCATGTTTTATAATTACAGTTCCTATATTTTTTGGAAGTGTTTGTGAAATATTTAAGGCTGCATAAATATCATTATAATTATTAAAACTTAATTTTTTTCCACTCAATATTGATATATCCAAACTATCTTTTTTGCTATAAATCGCTGATTGTTGATGAGGATTTTCACCATATCGCAGTACTTCAATTAAATTTCCATGAATAGTTTTTCTTTGAGGAAAATAATTATTATTTTTTATATTCAAATATTCAGAAATTATAGAGTCATAGTAGGCTGTTAAATTAAAAGCTTCTTGAGATAGTTTTTTTCTTAGTTCCAAACTTGTTGAACCCTTATTTTTTTCTAAATCAAAAATAAATTCTTTGTACTGTCCTGGAGAGGTTATAACTGTTGTATATTTATAGTTTTTGGCTGCTGCTCTAACAAGAGTAGGACCTCCAATGTCAATATTTTCAATGAGTTTGTTGTGATCTTTGCTTGATTTTAATGTTTCTTCAAAAGGATAAAAATTAACTATAACTAGATCTATTTCATCGTAATTATTTTTTTTGAGTTCTTTTTTATGATTTTTGTTCTCTCTCTTGTTTAAAATACCAGCATATAACTTAGGATGAAGGGTTTTAACCCTCCCACCCAAAATCTCTTCTGTATTCGTATATTCTGATATATCTTTACATTCATAGCCTAATTTTTTAATTTCTTTAGATGTACCACCTGAGCTTAGTATATCTATCTTATATTTTTTAAGAGTATTTAATACTAATTTAATTTCTGATTTATCAGAGAGAGATATAATAGCTTTTTTAATTTTAATACTCATATTTTACTAATCTTCCATTCAATTAATTGCTCATTATTTTGAGTAACACCCGAGATAAATATATTTTGGTTCTCAATATATTTATTTTTAATACCAAAGTATAGACCAGTTTCAACCCCTATCAATCCATCATTTGAAAAGAATCTCCAACCAGAATTTTCTAGTTCAATTAAAACTGATTTATTATCTTGAAGCTTTGTTACCTTAATATTTGGCAAAAGATGAAACCTAATTTCAAAGTTTGTAACCTTAAAATTTTTTTTTTTAATTAGTTTTTCTTTTCCATAAAGAATATTTTTATCTATATTAAATTCAATATTTCTTTGATGAATTACTCCATATCTTGATAAATAACCATCATGCGAACATTTAATACTCCAATAATTTTTTTCATATATCACTTCATTATCGAAAGTTTTAAATCCTTTACTTACTAAACTAGGACCTTTACTATTTTTTTTGAAATTACAAGTCGAAGAGTTATCTAAAATTAATGTTGAGTGAGATGCAGTTGATTTTGAAATTGAATTTAGTTGATGGTTATGATCTTGATAATAACCAGAGTTTGTAATTAGTTTTTTTTCCTTAAAAAAAAATTCAAATGATAACGGCCCGCTTTGATAATTTTTGGAATAATTTTTTTCTGGACTAACTCCTGTGTCCATAGCAAGAACTGTATTTTTATTTTTTAAGATAGTGTAGCCAGATATATCACTCTTATCGTTTTTAAACTTATATCTAAAAAGAGACAAATATTTGTCAAAATCTCTATTATTTGAATTATTATTTCCATTAAATAACAGGTCTTGCTTTAATGATCCCCAAATAAAATCGTAAGATTTACCAAGGTAATGAATAATCTCATTTAAATATTCAGGGATATCATTTAGGGAATCTTTCAAAAGTTCCCTAATTAGAATAAAATATTTTAAATAAAAAACCATTTGTCTTATATTCCTTGATTTTGGAAAATAGTTATTATCAAAAGAAGTATTTATAATCTTTTTAAGTAAATCTAACCCGTACTCCAAAAACTTATTGTTTTTGTAAGCTATTCCTGTAAGCGTTATAGCAGTGCACCCAATCATTTTATCATTTAAATCAGAAGATCTGTCAATTTCATTCAACAAATGATTTATTTGTTTACTAACTATTTCGTTGAAATTATTTTTATAATTATTGCTAGACTCATCATAAGTAATTTTTGAATTTGAAATCCATGCAATTATTCTTTTAGAAAGAATATCTATTTCCCAACTTTTTATTTCATAATTTTGATTTTTTTTTATCCAATTTTCAATAATTGACTGAGTTACTTCATTTGAAGATTTAAGATCTATCGAAAATAGCCAGTAAAAACTATGAATCTTCCTAAAGTCACTATAATTTAATCGTCTATTCTCCCATATAGATTTAATATTAAAATCTTCAATTTTATTTTTTTGTTTTTCGTATTTTATTAATGAACTAAGTATATTAAGGCTTGGTTGATAAACTAAAACATTTTCATCAACTCTTGAAATTTTTCTATTATAAATAGATGAGTTTAAATAAATTTTTCGTATTTGGTTTCTAAAGATAAAATAAAATTCATTGATATAATTAAAAGAACTTTTTAAAAACATTTTACATTGATTTTAGTTTTTCAATATTAGTCTTAATATTACCATTGTTCTCCTTGAATATCGTGGTTCCAGAAACTAAAATATCAGCTCCAGCTTCTAAAACCATTTTTGAATTGCTAAAATTAATACCTCCATCAACCTCAATATTAAAATTATATTGGCCTTTATCTTTTATTTTTTTTAATTCTCTAATTTTATCTAATACTTCAGGCATAAATTTTTGACCACCAAAACCAGGATTAACACTCATAACAAGAACTAGATCAATATTTTCTATTTCATCAACTAAAGTTTTTATTTCAGTCTTTGGATTTAAAGATACACCAACTTTTTTGCCAAATTTTTTTATCAAATTTATAGATTCTTTTAAGTTTTCAGTAGCTTCAGGATGAATAGTTATTATATCAGCTCCAGCATTTGCATAATTTTCAATGTATTCATGTACTGGAGAAATCATTAAATGAACATCAAATGGAAGCTTGGTAAATTTTCTTAAGTTTTTTATTACCGGAGGTCCTATTGTTAAATTTGGAACAAAGTGACCATCCATTACATCGACATGAATTAAGTCAGCTCCACCTTGTTCTAGCTTCCTAATTTCATTGCCAAGCTGACTGAAGTCAGCAGATAATATAGATGGAGAAATTTGAATTTTTTTCATTTGATACTAAAAATATTAGTATCAATTTTTTGTTCTATTTGAATTAATTTTTGCTAAATATTCTATATATTTCTCTGGCAATCTCACTCTCAAGAGGGAACGAAAGCATACCCATAACTGAATAACCAAGTAAATAAGGCATTAAATAGAAACGACCCATGTAAAAGAACCAAGCTACATAAAGTGGCACCAAAGGCCCTATAATGAAGCTTGGAGTAATTGGCTTAAATATTTTTATAAGTGGGTTTGTTAGTTTCACAAATACTTTCATAAAGAAAAATTGTGAATCTTCCTTCTGAAATATATTCATCGCAACTCGTCCTATTAGAGTCCACATTATAACACCAAGGACATAATCAATTATATAAACTAAGGGATGAAAGTTTGCTGACATTTTAGATCTTATCTAGGGGCGAAAACTTCGCCCCTAAAATAATATATTTTAATTAATGTTGTTTTCCAAGTATGGTTTTACCACTCGGAATACGCACATCATCAACCATTTTCTGAGTAGCTGCGTCTGGTGCTGCAGTTATCAAACTGACAACAATCATCGAAACTAAACTTACTGATGCTCCAACAATACCAAAAGTAAGTTGAGTTATGCCTAAGAAACCAGATCCACCACTTCGTACCCAAACTAGATACGCAGTTCCTGAGATCAGTCCTAACAGCATTCCCGCAACAGCTCCTGGTGCGTTAGCTCTCTTCCACCATACACCAAGTACAAGTGGGAAGAATAGTCCTGACATCGCAAAGTCAAAAGCCCAAATTACCGAACCTAGAATACCTTGTATCTCTAGTGCAGCAATTGTAGCTCCTGCAAAACCAATTAATACAAGTAATACCCTTGCAACAATTAATCTTTTTGCAGTTTCAGCTTTTGGGTTAATGATTTTGTAGTAAACATCATGTGATAACGCATTTGAAATAGCTAAAACTAATCCATCTGCAGTTGACATGGCAGCAGCCATACCTCCAGCAGCAACTAGTCCAGATATTACATATGGTAATCCAGCAATTTCAGGTGTTGCTAAAACAACAGCGCTACCTTTCATAAAGAACTCATTAAGTTCTAGAGTTCCATTGCCATTAAAGTCACTTACAAACATCAACTTCGCTTGGTTCCAGTTTTGATACCAGTCAAGAGCTTGAACTTCAGTTATCGATTTACCGATAATTCCAGTAGCTAAATTAGGATCCATCAAAGAAATTTTAGATAGAGTAGCTAACATTGGAGCTGAAGAATAAAGTAGGAATATAAAGAATAACGACCAACCTACTGATCTTCTAGCTGTTCTTACACTTGGAGTTGTAAAGTATCTCATCATAACGTGAGGTAATGATGCTGTTCCAGCCATCATACATACTGCTAATGAAATAAAAGCCCAAGGAGTTGCATTAACTGAAGAGTGCGGCTTAGTAATTCCCGCTAATCCTTTTGGAACTGTAGCTAAATCTGCAGCTGAGTTTTTAACAAATCCAAATTGACCTTCAAGTTCTGCAATTCTTGCTACTTCGTCAGCTAACATGAAGTGTGGGAAGAAACCTGCACCAATATTGTTACTTATCCAGAATACTGGAAGTAAATAAGCAATAATTAATACAATATATTGAGCAACTTGTGTCCAAGTTACTGCTCTCATTCCACCAAGCATTGAGCACATCAAAATACTAGCTAGTCCAACGTAAACTGCAATTTCAAATGGAATATCTAAAGCAACAGAAGCAATAGTTCCTGTAGCGTTGATTTGAGCAGTCACATAAGTGAATGATGCAACAGTTAAGACAATAACAGCACTAAATCTTGCTAAGTTACCACCGTAACGAGTTCCTATAAAATCTGGTACAGTATAACATCCAAATTTTCTAAGATATGGTGCTAACAAAGATGCAACTAGTACATATCCACCAGTCCATCCAACAAGCAGTGCCATATAACCATAGCCTTTAAAATAAATACCACCTGCCATGGCTACAAAAGATGCACCAGACATCCAGTCTGCTGCAGTTGCCATTCCATTAAATACGGTAGGTACCTGCCTTCCAGCTACATAATAAGCGTCTGTTTGAAGTGTTCTTGATAACCAACCAATTAAAGCATAAATCAAAACTGTAAAAGCAACAAAAAAGATACCTATCATTTTTGCTGACATTCCAGCTTGTTCAGCTATTGCCATTATGATGATAAATACTAGAAAACCTCCAGTATATATCCCATAGACCTTAGGTAGATTATCTATAAATTTACCTTTTATCATTGTTCGCCCTCTCTTTCAGTAAATCCGAACTCATCATCTATTTTCTCTTGTCGACCTGCAAACCAGAAAATTAGAATGACGAAGATTGCAAGTGATCCCTGACATGTAAACCAATACGTTAAAGGATATCCAAATGGTCTAATGCTAGATTCTTGCATTTCGGCTCCGAAAAGAAAGATGCCAATTGAGAAAACAAACCAAATTGCTAATGTGATAAACAGCAAATTTCTGGTTTTTTCCCAGTGTTGTTCTTGTTTTGACATTTTTTCTCTCTCCTATAGGTTAAAGAAAGAATCATACCGATAATCAAACTTATTTAAACCCTTAAAAACACTCGATATTGTGTCATTTTTACATTATACATCAACAGATTAGGTACATAAATGGCCCTTAAATACAGATTCAACTTAAAAGATATAAAACTTTATGATTTCAAAGTTTACTTAGTTGCAATGTTCAAAGGCATTTTGCCGAAGAAAAAAATAAAAAACATAGAAGATCTTGGTGAATTTATTCAGCAAAAATCAGCATGGGTATCACAAGTTACTTTATATAATTATTTAAAAACAAGAATGGGCACTAAATGGGTTCTCCATTTCGATGATGAAACATTTTTAAAATCAATTAACACTGCCAAATGGAATATATATGCAATTTCGCTTCAAGATTTATCCTTTTACACAATTTCATATTTAAATGTTTATTTTAATTATCATGAAACCAATAAAGTTTCTGAAATTTATAATAACATTTTGGACAAAGAATTAGAGAATGGAATGCCCAAGGAGATTATTGATAAAGCGAGGGCTAGTTTTCAGAAAAGATTAGATAAAATTAAATGGGATGACTATTATAAGTCTTGGCCATTTAATGAAAGTGCTCTTGCATTGTATAATTGGGCTCCAGTAGCTACTGAACTAAAATCTATAGATAGAAAAATAGTCCTTAATTCTATGATTTTAAAGTGGGATAATATTAAAGAAGAGTTTTCTAAACTAATAAAGATCTAGATATTTTTTCTATTATCGACCAAGCTTTCAACAACCGAAGGATCAGCTAAAGTGGTTGTGTCTCCTAATTGACCATGTTCATTAGCTGCAATTTTTCGAAGAATTCTTCTCATTATTTTTCCAGATCTTGTTTTTGGAAGTCCTGGAGCAAATTGAATTAAGTCAGGAGTTGCTATAGGACCAATTTGTTTCCTTACCCAAAGTTTTAAATCTCTCTCTAAATCAAGAGTACTTTTTTCTCCAGCATTTAAAGTTACATAACAGTAAAGCCCGTTTCCTTTTATATCATGTGGATAGCCGACTACTGCTGCCTCAGCCACTTTTGGATGAGCTACAAATGCACTTTCAATTTCTGCAGTTCCTAAATTATGTCCTGAAACAATAATTACGTCATCAACTCTTCCCGTAATCCAATAGTACCCATCCTTATCTCTTCTGCAGCCATCACCCGTAAAATACTTCCCATCAAACTGTGAAAAATAAGTATCTATAAATCTTTGATGGTCACCATACACACTTCTCATTTGTCCAGGCCACGATTGTGAAATACAAAGTCTTCCTTGCGCTTCTCCTTTTAAAACCCTGCCATCTTTATCTAGGATCTCTGGTTTAATTCCATAAAATGGTTTAGTAGCAGAACCAGGTTTTAAATCTATAGCACCAGTTTGAGGGCTGATCAAAATCCCACCAGTTTCTGTTTGCCACCAAGTATCAACTATTGGGCATCTGCTATCACCAACAGTTTTATAGTACCACTCCCAAGCTTCAGGGTTAATTGGTTCACCAACAGTGCCTAAAAGTTTTAAAGTTTTTCTAGATGTTTTCTTTACAGGTTTATCACCTTCCCTCATTAAAGCTCTGATTGCTGTCGGAGCCGTGTAGAAAATATTTACTTTATATTTATCAACTATTTGCCACCACCTAGATGTATCAGGATAAGTAGGTATTCCTTCAAACATAATTGTAGTTGCACCATTAGCAAGTGGACCGTAAATAATATAACTGTGTCCCGTAACCCAACCTATGTCAGCTGTGCACCAGTAAATATCTTTAGGTTTATAATTAAAAATATATTGGTGAGTCATTGATGCATAAACCATGTATCCACCAGTTGTATGTAGTACACCTTTTGGTTTACCGGTTGAACCAGATGTGTAAAGAATGAATAATGGATCCTCAGCATTCATTTCTTCAGGCTCACATTTTGCTGAAACTTTACTTGTCATTTTGTGATACCAAACATCACGATCATTAAACCAATCAATTTTTTTGGTACCTGTTCTCTTTACAACAACACATTTTTTTACGTTCGGACAGCTCTGCAAAGCTTCATCTGTAATTGATTTTAAAGGGATTGTTTTGCCTCCTCTAACACCTTCATCTGCAGTTATCACATAATCAGATTCGCAATCATTAATTCTACCTGAAATACTATCTGGGGAAAAACCTCCAAATATTATGGAGTGAACTGCACCTATTCTAGCACATGCAAGCATTGTGTAGGCAAGTTCTGGTATCATGGTAAGATAAATAGTTACTCTATCACCCTTTTGAACTCCCAAATTTTTTAATCCATTTGCTGCTTTTGAAACCTCTTTATGAAGTTCTTTATATGTAATTTTTTTTTGAACTTTAGGATCATCTCCTACCCATATAATTGCAGTTTTATCAGCATTCTTTTTAAGATGTCTGTCAATGCAATTCACTGAAGCATTTAAAGTACCATCATAAAACCATTTGATATGAACATCATCTTTACTATATTTGACATCTTTAATTTTTTTATAAGGTTTAATCCAATTAATTCTTTTTCCTTCTTTTTTCCAAAATCCATCGTTGTCTTTTATCGATTCGTTATATTTTTTTGTATATTGAGATTTATTAACGGTAGCTTTACTTATCCATTCTTTCTTTGTTTTATAAACTGTCTCTTTGGGTTTTTTAGAGATAACTTTTTTTTTCTTAGGCATGAATTTTTTTTTAATTAATTCTACCCATCTTCAAAATTATTTTCCAGCTTTTAGTATCAATAGGCATAACAGACAGTCTACTTTGTCTAATTAGAGATAAGTTCTCCAAAGCCTTAGTTTTTTTGATATTTTCAAGTGTTACAGGATTTTGAAGTTTACTTTTAAATCTAACTTTAACTGCAACAAACCTTTTTTCCTTATCTGTTGGATCAATGAATGCCGTTTTAATAACTTCGACTATACCAACTATCTCTTTTCCAATATTAGAATGATAAAAAAAACAAAGATCCTCTTTTTCCATTTTTTTTAAGTTAGCTGCTGCTTGGTAATTTCTTACACCATCCCAGTCAGCTCCTTTTTCTCCAGCTTTTATTTGTTGATCTATTGACCAAACGTCAGGTTCAGATTTTAGTAACCAGTATTTCATTATTTTATTTATTTTCTTGTAAACTTAAATTATCAAACATCTTTCTTAAATAAATATCGTAGTTATTTGAAGACCCTATGGATGTAGAATAGACAGCTTTATTTGCTTGATTTAAACTTAATGTTTTAATCGGAGCAACATAATTATGGTGATTTAGGCATTTTTCACTCCACTTTAATTGACAATAATTGATAATTTTTTTTACTGTAATTTCTTTATTATTAACTAGTTCTTCATAGTTTATGTTTAAAATATCTTTGCTGATTTTTTTATTCCAAAAATTCATTATTCTTTTATATAACACATAATATTTTACCAATTCATTTTCTTCATACTTCCAAGATTCATTATCAGTAAATAAGTTTTTATAAATTGATAAACAATTGTCTTTTGCATTTCTTTGACAATGAATCAATTTAGATTCTGGAAAAAAATGTTTTA
>CABZDY010000029.1 GCA_902524635.1 uncultured Pelagibacteraceae bacterium | reverse complement strand
TGATCCAAATCTTCATCAAGCAATGATGGAGGTAGAAGATGATTTAAAAGAACCTGGAACAATCGTTCAAGAAATACAAAAAGGATTTATGATGAAAAATAGATTATTAAGACCTTCACTAGTTAGTGTTTCAAAGAAAACTACTAATGAAGAACAAGAAAAAGAACAAAAAGAAGGACAAAATGACGAAAAAAACCAATAAAAACAAACAAAATTTAAATTTTATAGACGGTTGTAGTCTAAAAATTAGCACTTATATGTCGGAAAGGTATTAAATTATGAGCAAAGTAATAGGAATAGATTTAGGTACAACTAACTCTTGTGTAGCTGTAATGGAAGGCACACAAGCAAAAGTTTTAGAAAATGCAGAAGGAGCAAGAACAACTCCATCTGTTGTTGCATTTTCTGATGATAACGAAAAATTGATTGGGCAACCGGCAAAAAGACAAGCCGTAACTAATCCTGAAAATACAATATTTGCTGTTAAAAGATTAATAGGAAGAAATTTTGATGATCCATCAGTTAAAAAAGACGTTGAAACTGCACCATTTAAGATTGTTAACTCTGATAAAGGAGATGCTTGGATAGAGGCAAAAGGTGAAAAATATTCTCCATCACAAATTTCAGCTTTTACTCTTCAAAAAATGAAAGAGACTGCAGAAAAATATTTAGGCCAAGAAGTTTCTCAAGCTGTAATAACTGTTCCCGCTTATTTTAACGATGCTCAAAGACAAGCAACTAAAGATGCTGGCAAAATAGCAGGACTAGAAGTTTTAAGAATTATTAATGAACCAACCGCAGCATCACTTGCATATGGATTAGATAAAAAAACAAATAACAAGATTGCTGTTTACGATTTGGGTGGTGGTACTTTTGATGTCTCAATTCTAGAATTAGGTGATGGAGTATTTGAAGTTAAATCTACAAATGGAGATACTTTTTTGGGTGGTGAGGACTTTGACAATACGATTGTCGATTACTTATTGACTGAATTTAAAAAAGAAAATGGCATTGATTTAAAATCAGATAAATTAGCTCTTCAAAGACTTAAGGAGGCTGCAGAAAAAGCAAAAATTGAATTATCTTCTGCTTCACAAACTGAAATAAATTTACCATTTATCACAGCTGACAAAACTGGTCCAAAACATATTAATATGAAAATGACTAGAGCAAAACTTGAAGCTCTCGTTGAGGACCTTATTTCTAGAACTATTCCGCCATGCGAAACAGCTCTAAAAGATGCCGGTTTAAGTGCCAATGAAATTGACGAAATAATTCTTGTTGGTGGTATGACAAGAATGCCGAAGGTAATAGAAGAGGTTAAAAATTTTTTTGGCAAAGAACCAAATAAATCAGTAAATCCAGATGAGGTTGTTGCAATGGGAGCTGCTATTCAAGCAGGTGTCTTACAAGGTGATGTAAAAGATGTACTATTGCTAGATGTCACACCACTTTCACTTGGAATAGAAACTTTGGGTGGAGTTTCAACTAAATTAATAGAAAAAAATACAACAATACCAACTAAAAAAAGTCAGGTATTTTCAACAGCAGAGGATAACCAACCTGCAGTTTCAATTAGAGTTTTGCAAGGTGAAAGAGATATGGCTACTGATAACAAGGTTTTAGGTAATTTCGAGTTAGTTGGTATAGCACCAGCACCTAGAGGTGTTCCTCAAATTGAAGTTACATTTGATATTGATGCAAACGGAATCGTAAATGTTTCAGCAAAAGACAAGGGGACTGGTAAAGAACAAAAAATTCAAATTCAAGCATCAGGTGGTTTAAGTGATGAAGAAATAAATCAAATGGTTAAAGATGCTGAAACGAATAAAGAAGCTGACAAAAAGAAAAGGGAATCTGTAGATGCAAGAAATCAAGCAGATACTTTGCTTCATTCTACGGAAAAGAATTTAAAAGAGCATGGTAGTAAAGTTTCTGATGCAGATAAAAAAGCTATTGAAGATGCATCCGCAAATGTAAGAAATGCTTTAAAAGGAACTGATGTAGAGGAAATTAAAAAGAAAACTCAAGATTTGGTTCAAGCTTCAATGAAACTAGGTGAAGCTATTTACAAATCACAACAAAGTACAAAACCTGGTGATGCACCTAAAAATGCAAAGGATGAAGGGAAAAAAGACGAAAATGTTGTTGATGCAGACTTTGAAGAAGTAAAAGACGATAAAGAAAAAAGCGCCTAATCTATCAACCATTTGTCTATAACTAGTTATGGCAAAAAGAGATTACTACGATGTTTTGGGTGTTGAAAAAAATGCTGGTCCTGATCAAATAAAAGCAGCATACAGAAAACAAGCAGTAAAATACCATCCAGATAAAAATAAAGGCGACAAAGGAGCGGAAGAAAAATTTAAAGAGGCTTCTGAAGCATATCACGTTCTATCAAATTCAGAGAGAAAACAAAATTACGATAACTTTGGACATGCTGCATTTGAAAATGGTAGTGGAGGCGGACGAGGCGGATTTGGAAACTTTGACTTTTCTGGCTCTTTTTCAGATATTTTTGAGGATTTTTTTGGTGAAGGCTTTGGTGGAGGTAGGGGAAGATCAAGAAGATCTAATAACCGCGGCTCCGATTTAAGATATGATCTCTCTATTAGCTTAGAAGAGGCTTATACTGGAAAAAAACAAGATATTAAATTTTCAACATCTGATAGATGCGATATATGTAGTGGTTCAGGCTCAAAACCTGGACAAAGCGCAAGCACATGTTCAATGTGTGGTGGACACGGACAAGTACGATCTAGCCAAGGTTTTTTTACAGTTCAACAAACGTGTCCTCAATGTGCAGGCTCAGGTGAACAAATTACAGACCCTTGCACAAGTTGTGGAGGTCAAGGTAAAAAACAAGTAAGTAAGCGCCTTTCTGTAACAATTCCTAAAGGTGTGGATGATGGAACTAGAATTAGATTATCAGGTAAAGGAGAAGCAGGTTCAAGAGGAGCTAGTAATGGTGATCTTTATTTATTTATAAATGTAAATTCTCATGAATTATTTAAGAGATCTGAAGAAAATTTGTTTTTTGAATGTCCAATATCTATTGCTGATGCAGCACTTGGAACTGAAATAAAAATACCAACAATAGATGGTGGAAAAGCTAAAATCAAAATTCCAGCTGGAACACAAAGTGGTAAACAATTTAGACTTAGAGAAAAGGGAATGCCATTAATGAGAGAAAATGATTATGGAGATCTTTATGTCCAAGTTAACACTGAGGTGCCAGTATCTTTAAATAAAGAACAAAAAGAATTACTTGAGAAATTTAGAGAAATTGAAAATGAAAAGTCAAATCCTAGTATTAAAAAATTCTTTAAAAAAGCAAAAAGTTTTTGGAAAAATTAAATGAAAAAAAAAATTAAATATACAATTTTTGGAATTATTTATATTTTAGCAATTTTAATTCTAGGTGCCTATTTTTATAAAGAGGGAATTGGAATAATTTAATTATCTTTTGCTAATTTTATAAAGATATCGCCCATACCACCCTGTATTTCATCAATAGGAGCTTTATTTCTTAGCTCACAGTACTGACCAGTAACCTCATGACTGTCAATAGCAGCAATACTTTGAGAATTACATTTTGTGGCATTATGTAATAGACCAATTACCAATCTATCATCTAATACAAATACTTGACTGTCATCAAGGTTATTTCCATCACAAAAATAATTTTTATTTACTTCTCTTGGAAAATCTTTTTTTCCACACGGATTTTTTATTGTGAGAACAAAAAATTCTTTCTCACCATCGGTGAATTTATATTTCATATTTTTTACTTTAGAAAATTTCATCAGATCACACGAACATGGGTAACAACACTTATGATAAAATCCACATATTTTCTCGTCATTTTCAGCATTTTTTAGGTATACAAACTCTGGTTTGTTATTTGGATCGATCAATGATCCAGAGACAGCACAATATAATTTATTGTATTCTATAAAATCTTGGTATGTGATTTCTTTTGTTAAAATATGTTTGAAAAATTTTGGACCTGCGGCATTTCTATTTTGATCAGGAAAAATCTTTGGCCAATCTTTTACTAAATCAGCATAATAATTAAATTGATTCGAATATGTTGGTTTAATTGAACTAAAAGTTATTAGCAGAAAAAAAATTGTAAAATATTTTAATTTATTCATAATTTTATAACAAGATTACTTTAATTAGTTTGCTTATTGAATTGAGTGTTATTGTCCTATTTGTTTTGATTAACTTCTATTGTTTTGTTTAATTCATTAATTTTTAGTAACTGCGAAGAACCATCAGTCCAAACTATTTTAACTGTAATATTTTTTTCACTTTTCCTAATTCCGTAGTGGGCTACGGGTTCCATTTGACATAAATATCCAGAACCTGCATCAATGGTTTTTGCATGATTTCTTAGGTTTGAATTTAGTATTACTGTTGCTCCTCTTGCAGGTGCTCCAAACTCATTTAATGGTTTAATTCTTATGTAATTAAAGTCTTTTTTAATATCTGCTTTATACATTGTCAGCGGCTGCATGCCAGACTCCCCATGAGAAATTAATAGTTCTAAAATTCCATCATTATCTATATCAGCAACTGCTGCTCCTGTTCCTAAACCATTAGACTCGTAAGCATTTTGAATTTTTATCTCTTCAAAAAAACCATTTTCTTTTATCTTGAATAGTTTATTTGGCTCACCAATATTATTCATGAATATTTCATCATAACCATCGTTATCAAAGTCTGCTGATATTACTGTTCTAATTCTAGTTGGTATATTGTATGTTGGAGTAGCGATATCTTTAAATTTGTTATCTTCTAATACAAAAGCCCTATGATAACCGTTCCAATTGGATGTGATTATATCTAATCTCCCTCTATAAAGTATGTCTGATAAAGTTGTACCTCTTCCATTTTCATATTGATCTTCAATTTTATAATCCCTAGCTATATCCTGAAAGAAACCTTCAGAATTATAATATAAAAAATTTTTTCCCCTTTCGTTTGCAGCAAATATGTCAGTTTTTCCTGATAAAATATTTCCCGCAACTACAGCTCTTCCACCAGTTATTCTATCAATTTTAAGCTGCTCTGCTAAATCTAGTATTTGCCCGTAACTCTTTTCATAAAACCTAGCCGGACCCCCATAATTGGCTACATATATGCCATATTTTCCATCACCATTTCTATCCACACAAACAACAGACCTACCAGCAGTTAAGTTTAAATTTTTTTTATTAATTTCTTTTTCAAATAAATCAATAAATCCATCACTAGTGGTATCAATCAATCTATCTGAATATTTTTTTTCTCCACTATAGGTGTCGGTATTTAAAAAATATATTTCTTCAAATCCATCTTGGTCAATATCGCAAGCAGCAACTCCGATTGTTTTTCTTTTAGCATCATCAAAAATTTCATTTTTATTTATATTTATAAGTTTCCCATTTTGGTAAGACAATGCTAAGTTTGAAAAACCAAACCCAGTAACTACAAATTCATATTTATTATCTTTATCTATATCAGTTACAGATACACCATAACTTAGTCTAAAATCATTATTATCAATTATAGATGTTATATTTTTAAAAAAGTCAGCTTTAGATTGATTGATAAACACTAAAAAAATAAAAACCAAAAATAATTTTAAAAGGTATTTAATAACCATAATTGTTGTATATTGTTGAAAAAATATATTAAAATAATTTAATGAGCAAAGTAAATTTAGCGATATCTGGTTGCATGGGACGAATGGGCCAACAATTGGTAAAATCTTCAAGAGTTGATAAAAATTTTAAACTAACAACCCTTACAGAAAATAGATTAATAAAAAAAAAAATTTCTGGAATTAAACCTAGTTTAAATAATGAAAATTCTCTCAAAAATGTTGATTTAATTATTGATTTTACTGTCCCTAAATGTACTTTTGAGATTCTTAAAATTGCTTCAAGACTTAAAAAAAGAGTTGTAATTGGTACAACTGGGTTTACCAAAAAAGAAGAGAGAATTATTAAAAAATTTTCAAAAAAAATACCAATATTAAAAGCTGGAAACATGAGTTTAGGCATAAATTTATTAATGTATTTAACTGAAATCACATCTAAATCATTAGGAAATAATTTTTTAAGCAAAGTATACGAAGTTCATCATAAACATAAAATCGACCATCCATCTGGAACAGCATTAATGTTAGGTAAAGGGATTGCAATCGGTAAAAATAAAGATTTTTACAATTTAATTGGAAAAAAATACTTAAATAAAAAAAGTATTCCTTATGGAAAAAAGATAAATTTTAACTCAATTCGAAAAGGGGAAACAGTTGGCGAACACGAAGTTAAGTTTTCAAGTGGGAAAGAAATTATTACTTTAAATCATGAAGCATTTGATAGGGCTTTATACAGTGAGGGAGCTTTAACAGCTGGAAAATGGTTAATGAAAAAAAAACCAGGTTTATATTCGATGCGTGATGTTTTAAATTTTAAATGAGTGAGGAGCAAAGGGCAAAAATTGTTCTTCGAACTTTAAATAAAATATATCCTAAAATACCAATTCCTCTTAAACATAGAAATATTTTTACTTTATTAGTTTCTGTTCTTTTATCTGCGCAGTGTACAGACGTAAATGTTAACAATGTCACTAAAAATATATATCCAAAATATAATAAGCCTGAACACTTTGTAAAACTAGGAAGAAAAAAAATTGAAAAATTAATAAAAAGTATTGGTATTTTTAGAATAAAAGCAAAAAGTGTTTATAATCTATCAAGAACTTTAGTTGAAAAATACAATGGTAGAGTTCCGAAAACATTTAGTCAACTTGAGGAATTACCAGGTGTTGGGCATAAAACAGCCAGTGTAGTGATGTCTCAAGGGTTTGGATATGCTGCTTTTCCGGTAGACACCCATATTCATCGACTAGCACAAAGATGGGGTTTAACTAATGGAAAGAATGTCGTTCAAACAGAAGAAGATCTTAAAAGACTTTTTCCAAAAAAATATTGGAATAAATTGCATCTTCAAATAATTTATTATGGAAGAGAATACTGTAAAGCTAGAGAATGTTATGGTTTATCTTGTAAAATCTGTACTACTTGTTATCCTAAGAGAAAAAAACCACTTATAACAAAGAAAGCATAAATAATGAAAATACTAGGAATTGGTAACGCAATAGTAGATGTGATTTGTAAAGTTGAAGACGATTTTATCGCTAAAAATAATTTAACAAAAAGTACTATGAAATTAATTTTTGACGATAAAGAATTTAAAGATTTATTGTCTAATCTTAAGATAGAAAAAACTGTTTCAGGTGGATCAGTTGCTAACTCAATAGTTGGTTTATCTCAGTTAGGGAACGAAGTTGGATTTATCGGTAAAGTAAATGATGACGAACTTGGTGGAAAATATGAAGATGGTTTAAAGCAAGAGAATGTTAAGTATTTTTATTCAAAGAAAAAAGAGGAACTACCTACCGGAACATGTTTAATATTAGTTACACCTGACTCTGAGAGAACGATGTGTACGTTTTTAGGAACGGCAGGGAAAATAAATGAAAATGATGTAAGTTCGGATGCAATTAAACAATGTGAAACAATACTTCTAGAGGGTTATCTTTGGGACGAAGGAGAGCCCAAAAAAGCTTTTGAGAAAGCAATTCAAAGTGCAAATAAAGTTGCAATGTCATTATCAGATCAGTTTTGTGTTGATAGACATAAACCTCACTTTTTAGAATTAGTTAAAAATAAATTAGATATAACATTTGCCAATGAACAAGAAATAATGTCATTGATAGATGCGAAATCTTTTGATGAAGTGATCAACTTTTCGAAATCACTTGGTAGAATTATTGTTTTAACAAGAGGTGAAAAAGGTGCAGTAGCCATTAAAGGAGATGAGATTGCTGAATGCGGAATAAAAGGAGGTCTTAAAATTGTGGATTTAACTGGAGCTGGAGATCTTTTTGCAGCAGGTTTTTTACACGGACATGTAAATAATATGTCACTGAAAGAAAGTTTAGATAAAGGAACCGAAATGTCTTCTAGAGTAATCCAACAAATTGGGGCTAGACTTTAAGATTATTTTTTCTTTCTTTTAAAACTACCTTTACCCTTTTTAGGTTTTACAATTTTTTGTTTATATTTTTTAGTAAATAATTCTTTGGCGACATAGTTTTTCTTCCTAGTCATTTAATTTTTTACCCAAAACTGGTACATTTGTTTAAATATATCTGGATTATTAATTTCAAAATTATTCCAATTTTTGAGTGAAGTACATTTTAAATCATCAGGGAAATATTTGGCGTATTCCTTTTTATTTGATGAATTTGTAAAACCTAAAAATTTTAAATTATATTTTCTGAGTAATTTTGCAATTTGTGGCAAAGTATAACGGTGCTCTTGTACATGAAAAATTAAATCTCTGACATTGGATGTTGAATAGAAATCATAATTATAATTAAGTTTTTGAAATGAAGTATTTTTTTTATCGTTTTTAATAATTTCTCTGATGCGTCTTATATTTGAAATACTACTCTCAATATTTTGTTTTTTTATAAATTCTCTTATTTCAACTATATGTTTTCTTGCATACTCACTATATACGCCAAGCTTTAAGTAACCGTTAGGCTTTAATATACTTAATAATATTTTAAGACCTTCTTCAGGGTTTTTTAAATGATGAAGTACACCAACACACTCAATCACACTAAACTTTCTATTTAGTTTTTTTAAGTTAAGTATATCGCCATGTAAAAATTCAATATTGCTGTGATTTAATTCCTGCATTTTACGTTTTGCAAATGCTAAACTTGAGAGACTTAAATCTACAGCTAGAATTTTTGAATTCTCGTAAGAGGTTTTGCTTACTAATTGTTGTCCTGTACCACAACCAGCAATTAGTATATCTTTTATAAGATTGTCATTTTTCGTAATAATTTTATTCGGTTTTATATTATTATTTAAAATTGATACAAACTTGTTCTTGGGTACTATGTCTGCATATCTCCATCTAGGATATGGATTTTCCTCATATTGCTCTCTCACTTTTTTTGAAATATTATCAGAAATATCATCGAAAGAATTTATATTACTTTTGAGTTCATATTCCTTTAAATGATCTTTTATCTGCATTTGCAAAAGATCATTAAACAAATTATTTTTTGAAGTATAATTTACCAATTTATTGATAATTATTTTAGAGCTGCTTAAGGGTAAATAGCACCCCAATATTGAAATATCCAATTCATTGACATTTTTATCATTTTCAATTTGGATTTTTAAATCATTGATTATTTTGATTTCTTCATCTGTTTGGAAAAATAGGTATTCATTTAAAAACGATTGTTCAGCAAAAGAAATTATAAAATCTTCAAACTCTTTTATTAAACTTTCATTCCTATTTTTATTTTTGATTAAAAAAAGAAATTCTTTTCTTGTATAACATAAAAATTTTTCAAAAAATTTATCTCTAAATAATGCTTTTTGTAAAATAAGTAAAAAAAGTTCTTTTTTTAGTACTGTTTTTACTAAATTATTATTTAATAATGATGCATTTGTATCTATAAGTTGCTCAACTTCATTTTTAGATTCTTGAAAAAAAATAAGATTTTTAGCATTATTAAATAATGCATTATGATCAATGGTATCTTTTTTATATAAAAAAATAAATAACTCAATTAAGTCAGAACTATTACCCTCAGATATATTGGATATTTGAATAGATTTAAATAAATTTAAAACTGTATTGACCACGCGTAAATTGTTGGGAGCAATATTTAGTGATTTTTTAAGATAAAATAATGATTTTTTAAATTGTCCTGTCTCTTGGAAAATAATTCCAAGAACATTGCAAGCATTAATGTTATTTGGATCAATTTCAAGAACTCTTTCAAAACATTTTATAGAATCAAGAAATTTTTTTTGATTATATAAAGTAATGCCCTTATTAAAATGTGCTAATACAAAATCAGGTTGTATTTGAGTTACTTTTTCAAAATAATTTAAAGCTTCTGATGGCTCTCCTGTACTCAATAATAAGTTACCAATATGAAGATTAATATTAGGATTATTTGGACTTAGATTATGAGCCTTTATAAGAAATGGCTTTGCAAGCGTAAAATTTTGTAATTGCGAATATAAAGTACCTAATTGAAAATTGGCTTCAACATGATTTTCATTTAAAATTAATATTTCTTTATATAGTTTTTCAGCATTTTTAATTTTTTTATTTTTGTGATGATCAATTGCTTTAATAAGTTTTTCTTTTATCTGAAGGACATTTGATTTCACTTAAGTGTATAGCCTAATTTTGAACTTTTAATAAAATTTTTATCGTCAAAAATATTATTTATTTTTTTTCTTAACCTGTAAATATGAGTTTCTACAGTGTGAGTTTCTAATTTTGAATTATGACCCCAAACCTCTTTTTGTAATTTTTCAATCTTAACAGGTTTTTTTGAATTATTTAGAAAAATTACAATATTTGCCTCTCTTTCAGTTAAATCTAAACTATTTTTTTTGTTATATATTTTTCTTGAATTTAAATTTAATTTATAAATTCCTAAATCTATCTCAGATTGTTGATTATATTTTTTCTTTAGAAACTTAAT
>CABZDY010000028.1 GCA_902524635.1 uncultured Pelagibacteraceae bacterium | reverse complement strand
AGAAAGGGCAGGAAATGCAGCTCTTGAAGAAGTTGTGATGGCTATGAAAACAAGACCTGATTTAATGCCATATGAAACTGGAATTGAAACTACTCTTATTAGTAAAGCATCCAAAATAGTATCTAATGCTACAGGTTTTCCTGTCCAATATAATAAAGCTATTGTAGGAAAAAATGCTTTTGCACATGAAGCAGGAATTCATCAAGATGGAATGTTAAAAAATAGGCAAACATATGAAATTATGACACCGGAGAGTGTAGGTGTTAAACAAACATCTCTTGTAATGGGTAAACATTCTGGGAGACATGCGTTTAAAGATAAATTAACTAGTTTAGGATACCCAGATCTAACTGATGATGTAGTCGATAATGCATTTGCAAAATTTAAAATCTTAGCAGATAAAAAGAAACATGTTTATGATGAAGATATAATCGCTTTAATAGATGATAGTTTAATAACAGACAACAAAGTAAGTGCTATCAATTTGAAATCTTTGAAAGTATTTGCTGGTACAGGAGAACCTCAAAGAGCAGAAATGACATTAGATGTTTTTGGTGAAGTTAAAAAAGCATCAGAAACTGGCGATGGACCAGTTGATGCAATTTTTAAATGTATAAAAAAACTTTATCCACATGAGGTGAATTTACAACTTTACCAAGTACATGCTGTTACAGAGGGAACAGATGCTCAAGCCACAGTAAGTGTTAAAATTGAAGAAAATGGAAAAACAACTGTAGGACAAGCTGCAGATACTGACACTTTAGTAGCATCTGCAAATGCTTATATAAATTCACTTAATAAAATGATTGTAAAAAGAGATAAAACAGCACCAGGGACAAATATAGAAAATCAAAATTTTGAAAATCAAAAGATGAAAGGTATATAAGAATGGCAATGTTCAGCAACTTAAAGAAATTATGGAGTCAAGATATGGCAATAGATCTTGGTACAGCAAACACACTTGTAGTGTTGAAGGGTAAAGGTGTAGTTCTCAATGAACCATCAGTAGTCGCAGTTGTTGACAATAAAGGAAAAAAATCAGTTTTAGCTGTTGGAGATGAAGCAAAGACTATGCTTGGAAGAACACCAGGAAACATTCAAGCAATCCGACCCTTGAGAGACGGTGTTATTGCAGACTTTGTTGTCACTGAAGAGATGATTAAACATTTTATTAAAAAAGTTCACAAAAAAACATTAGCTAATCCAAGAATTTTGATTTGTGTACCAACTGGTTCAACACCAGTTGAAAGAAAAGCAATTCAAGATAGCGCCCTTGCAGCTGGAGCTCGTAAAGTTAACTTAATTGAGGAACCAATAGCTGCAGCAGTAGGAGCCGGACTACCAATATCTGAAGCAACTGGGTCAATGGTTGTTGATATAGGTGGAGGCACAACTGAAATTGCAGTTTTATCTTTAGGTGGCGTTGTATATTCAGAATCACTAAGAGTCGCAGGAGACGCAATGGATAATTCTTTAAAAGAATATATGAGAGAAGAGTACAATTTAATGATCGGTGATAGTACTGCAGAAAAAATCAAAAAAGACATTGGTACAGCCATCCCAACAAATAATAATACATATGCAGTTAAAGGTAGAGATTTGAGATCAGGAACTCCCAAAGAGGTTAATATTTCAGAGGAGGATACTGCCGAGGCACTAAATCCAATTTTAAAAGATATAGTATCTTCAATTAAAAAAGCTTTAGAGAATACTCCACCAGAGTTATCTGCTGATTTAGTGGATATGGGCTTAACTTTGACCGGTGGAGGTTCTCTTTTAAATAATATAGATAAAAGATTTTCAAAGGAAACAGGTCTTCCAGTAAATGTTGCTGATGATCCTTTATCTTGTGTTGCAATTGGAACTGGTAAAGCTTTAGACCAAGAGGAAACTTTTTCATCAGTCTTATCTGAGTATTAATCAAAATGTCTAAAGAAATGGGCAGAGATGATTTGGTTATATCTACTCGTTCAATTTTTTTAAAAAAAGGTAATAGACAAAAATTTTCACTTTTAACTTTAATTGTAGTATCCATAATTGTTTTATCATTAGAATATTTTAAAACAGGTCCTATTAATCAATTTAGGTCATTAACTAAAGACGCTGTTTTTAAAATTTCATATTTTATATCATTACCATTTTTATCGGTAAAAACTGCTTATTATGGTGTTAATGATCTTTTAAAAATATATGAGGAAAATAAACAACTTAATATTATTGATTTAAATATTGAAGAGTTAAAATTTGAAAATCAATTTTTAAAAGAAGAAAATATAAGGCTTAATGCACTTATCGAAGAAAAAACTCTCTTTTCAGATAATTACCATGTAACAAATATTTTACTAGATCAGGAGAGCCCATATTTACGATCAATTGTGATTAATAAAGGTTTCAAACATGATATAAAAATAGGGTCAGCAGTGAGAAATGGATCATATTTTATTGGAAAAGTAGTTGGAGTTAATTACTTAACCTCCAGAGTTTTATTAATAAATGATCTTAATAGTAAGATACCAGTAATAATTGAACCTAATGGGATCAGTGCGATAGTTTCAGGGAATGGAAGTAAATTTAATGGTGATATTGAGTATCTGCCTGAAAAAAATCAAGTTGAAGAAGGTCATATTGTTTATACCTCAGGGGCTGATGGAATTATTTCCTCTGGAATACCCATAGGCAAAGTAACTATTGTAAATTCTAAAATAGTTGTGAAATTTTTTGCAGATTTTGATCAAATTAAATATGTTAAGGTTTATTTTAAAAAGTGAGTTTATTTGCTAACAGAATTTATTCTAAGACAATTACAAGTTTACCCACGTTAATTTTATTTTTAGTCGTAATTTTAGGTTTAAATCAAAATATTATTTACAAAGATTTCGATTTTATAATACATTTTAGCTACATAATTGTATTCTTCTGGAGTCTAAAAAAACCTGAACATCTAGGTTATGGATTAATTTTTTTTGCAGGTATTATAAACGATGTAGTTCAAAGTTTGCCAATTGGAATATCTTCAATAAGTTATTTATTATTATCTGTAATTGGAGCGTTTATAAGAAATAGAACGATCATACACAATTTAATTTATGATTGGATATCATTTTTTATAGCAATTTTAATTGTAGGATCAGTAAATTATATTATATTAATATCAATATTTAAAATTCCAATTGTCTATGAAAGTTTAATATTGGGTTTATTCGTTACATTTTTAATTTACCCTATATTTTTCAAAATATTTGTTTGGATAGATAATTTGGTGCTAGTTACACAGAATGATAAAAAAAACAGGTAATTTAAATAAAAATAAAATTATAAGTAGAAGACTTTTTGTTTTAGTTGTTGCAAAGATTGGGTTACTTGGGATTATTACTTCAAGATTATATAATCTTCAAATTTCTCAAAAGCAAAAATATGAAGTTTTATCTGACAAAAATAGAATTAGAGAATGGAAAACTCCACCTCAAAGAGGAATAATAACTGATTATTTCAATAACATTATTGCAGATAATCAAAGAGTTTATCAGGTTCATTTATCTCTTGAAGAAGTTACCAATTTTAATAATTCAATTTTTAAACTTAAAAATATTATAAGTCTTCAAGAGGATGAAATAAAAAAAATATATGAGAGGAAAGAAAAGTCTAAGCCATGGGATACTTTAATAATTTCTGAAAATTTATCGTGGAAGGAATTTTCTAAATTAAATTTGTACTTGCATGAATTGGAAGGTGCAAAGCCAGTTTTGTCCACCTCAAGGTATTACCCTTATTCCAATGACTTAGTACATGTTGTTGGTTATGTTGGTGATGCAACAACTCAAGATATTCAAAATAAAAAAAAAGTAGAAGAAAACTTTGTACCAGGCTTAAAAGTAGGAAAAATTGGTATAGAAAACTCAAAAGATACTGAATTAATAGGAAGTCATGGAACTAAAAGATATGAAGTAAATGCATCAGGAAAAAAAATAAGTGAAATTAGTTATAACAAAGAAACTAAAGGTGAAAATTTAAGAACGACCATTGACTTAGAAATTCAGCAATTGGCTCAAGAGTTATTAAAAGATCAGGCAGGATCAATATGTGTTATGGATATATATACAGGTGAAGTAATTACCATGGCATCTTCCCCAACTTATGATCCAAATAAATTTACCCATGGAATAAGCACTAATGACTGGAACAAAATTAAAAATAATAGGTTAAGACCTTTGCTAAATAAATCAGTAGCTGGATTATATTCTCCAGGATCAACTTTAAAACCTTTGGTTGCACTTGCTGCACTAGAATATGGTATAATTGATACAAAGTTTAAAGTTAACTGTAAAGGTCATGATCATCCATATGAATTGTATGGAGAAAGATATCATTGTTGGAAAAAAAATGGTCATGGATTAATGAGTATGAGAAATGCCATTAAACAGTCATGTGATATTTATTTTTATGAAGTCGCAAGGCTTTTAGGTGTAGATAAGCTCTCTTTAATTACAAAAAGATATGGTCTAGGTTCAAAAGTTTTAGAAGATTTTTTTTCAGAAGAAAAAAAAGGAATTGTTCCCTCAACGAAATGGAAAAAACAAGTTTTAGAACAGTCTTGGTATCTTGGCGAAACTGTAATTACTGGAATAGGACAGGGTTACATTCAGACTACTCCACTTCAATTATGTTTGATGACAGCGCAGTTGGCTAATGGAGGCTACAAGATCAAGCCAAATTTGATTTATGATAAAGAAATAGATTTAGATATTATTAAATCAAAAATTGAAAGTGAAAAAAATAAATCTGTAAGTCAAAATATTTTGAAAGATCAGGAATTTAAATACTATGAAAGACTTTACAGAAATCCAAATAATTTAAAGTTAGTTCTTGATGCAATGTATGGGTCAACCAATGAACAATTTGGAACTTCCTTCAGATCTAGACACAAAGAAGATAAGTATAAGTTTGCTGGAAAAACTGGAACTTCTCAAGTTAAAAGAATTACTGATAAAGATAGAGAGCTTGATTTAGACCTTGAAGAGATAGAATATAAAAGTAGAGATCATGCATTATTTATTGCATTTGCGCCTTATGATAAACCAAGATATTCCCTAAGTGTTTTGATAGAGCATGGAGGTTCTGGTAGTAAAGCAGCTGCTCCTCTAGCAAACAAATTAATAAAAAAAATTTTAGATAGACATGAATTAAGAGAAAAAATTAGAAAAGATTTAAAAAATATTGCATGATATATTCAGCCTCACTTAATTCTAATAGCTATTCATTTTTTGAAAAACTGAAGGCTGTTGATTACTTTTTAATAATAATTGTTGCTATAATTGGTTCAATAAGTATTTTTTCAATTTATTCTACAGAAAGTGGGAACTTTTCTTTTTATACTAAAAATCATTTAACTAGATTTCTAGTATTTTTTTCTATGTTTTTAGTTCTGTCATTTGTAAGAGTTTCGGTTTGGTATAGACAGGCATATATTTTTTATGTTCTTGGAATTTTACTTTTATTACTTGTAATTTTTTTTGGAATTTCAGCGTCAGGGTCTAAACGATGGATAAATTTTTTCATAATGAACCTTCAGCCGTCAGAACTGATGAAAATTGCAATAATAGTTTGTTTTGCAAGATATTACCATCGTATTCAAAGCTCAGATATTCAAAGTTATAAATATTTATTACAACCACTTATACTTTTGTTGATACCTTGCTATTTAGTTATAACTCAACCTGATTTAGGAACAGCAATTTTAATAGCAGGAAGTGGTTTGGCTATTATTTGGCTAGCAGGACTTAATTTAAAATATTTTATATATTCAGGTTTAATATTATTGGTCTCATTACCTTTTGTAATTTCAATTTTGAAACCATATCAAAAATCAAGAATATTAACTTTTTTTAATCCAGACAGAGACCCTTTGGGTGCAGGTTATCAAATAATTCAATCTAAAATAGCAATCGGTTCAGGAGGATTGTTAGGCAAAGGATTCTTGCAAGGTACACAAAGTTATCTTGAATTTTTACCTGAAAAACATACTGATTTTATTTTTACTCTTTTCTCTGAAGAATTTGGCTTTCTAGGTTCAATGGTATTAATTTTATTGTATGCTTTATTAATTTACAGAATAATAAGGATTGGTTCTTCTAGTAGATCATTTTTTGCAAAACTATACTGTTTTGGTTTTGCATCTGCTTTATTCTTATATATTTTTGTAAATATAGCTATGGTAGTTGGGTTATTACCAATTGTTGGAGCACCACTTCCTATCATGTCATACGGAGGATCATCTATGTTATCAATAATGCTTGGTTTAAGTATCGTAATGAGCTGCAAAATTTACAGTCAAGATCCGATCGGTAATTAAAATATAGTAAACAGTTTTCTACCGCGATCAAATAACATCTATTATAATTTATCCCACTAACTATATTTTTCTTATGTCAGAGAAAATTTTAAAAGTTGGTATAATAGGAGCAGGAATTCAGGGAGTATGTAATGCTCTTTTTCTTCAAAAAAAAGGTTATCAAGTAATTTTGTTCGACAGAGATGAGCCTGGAAATGCAGCCTCTTATGGTAATGCAGGTCATTTTTCTCCTTATGCATCAGTCCCTTTAAACAGACCAGATATTGTAAGTGATGTTCCATCAATGCTTATGAGCTCAAGAGGACCTTTGGCACTTAAATGGAATTATGTTCCAAAAATGATCCCTTGGTTTTCAAAATTTTTAATGAATTGTACTAATGATAAAATGATGCATACCGCAAAAAATATGCATCAAATTTTAGATCAATCATTACTAGCTTATGATGAACTATTCGAAGAGATAGATCTAGAGGGTTTGGTTGAAAATAATGGAATTTTATATGTCTGGAATGAAAAAAATTTAAAAAGTAGAGAGCTAGAAATAAAAATTAGAAATGATCTAGGCGTTAAGCAACAAGTAGTAAATAAAAAAGAAATACATGATTTAGAACCTAACTTAAAACCATTTTATCATGGCGGTGTTTTCTATGATTATGCAAGACATGCAAGAAATCCAAAAAAAATACTAATTAAGTTATTTCAAAATTTTATTAATAAAGGTGGAAAATTTTTAAAACTTAATATTCAAGATCTAAATTTTGATGAGGAAAAACCTGTTTTAAGATCAGAAACTCAAAGATTTGTTTTTGATAAGTTGGTTATAGCTTGTGGTGCTTTTTCAAAAAAACTTACTGATAAACTTCATGAAAATATTCCTTTAGATACAGAAAGAGGGTATCATGTTCATTTTAAAGATTTTGACCATTTAATATCTAGACCAGTAGTTTATTCCAATAGAGGATTTGGAATGTCACCAATGGACCAAGGACTGAGAGTAGTTGGAACTGTGGAGTTTGGCGGTCTAGAAAATGCTTTATCAAAATCTAGGATCAAAAACTTAATTTTAAATGCAAAGGATATGCTTGATGGTTTGCCTGAGCATAAAGATGAGTGGTTAGGGTTTAGACCTACACTGCCAGATTTTTTACCAATAATTGGACCATCAAAAAATTATAAAAATGTATTTTACTCATTTGGTCATCATCATTTAGGATGGACTTTAGGCGCAATTTCTGGAAAAATAGTGTCTGGTATGATTGCAAATGAAAATACTAATATGGATTTAAAACCTTACAGTTCAGTCAGATTTGCGTAAAAAAGTTAAATAGTGTGGAAATTAAACTTGAAGACAAATATAAATTAAGTAAAGGCACTAGATTTTTAACCGGTGCCCAAGCTCTTGTTCGAGTTCCAATTGTTCAAGCAAGAAGAGATAAACAAAAAAACTTAAATACTGCATGTTATATCTCTGGGTATAGAGGATCTCCTCTAGGCGGCTACGATCAGCAGATTTTAAAAAACAAAAAATATTTGAACGAAAACAATATTTATTTTCAACCAGGAATAAATGAGGAACTTGCTGCAACTTCTTTATGGGGAACACAGCAAGTAAATCTTAGAAAACAAGATAAATACGATGGTGTTTTTGGCATATGGTATGGTAAAGGGCCAGGAGTAGATAGAGCAGGTGATGCTTTAAAACATGTAAACTTAGCTGGTACTTCAAAATTTGGAGGCGTCATTGCTTTAATGGGAGATGATCATATATGTGAGTCTTCAACAACCTCTCATCAAAGTGAATTTGCAATGATTGATGCGATGATACCTTTTTTTAATCCAAGTGGCGTTCAAGAAATACTAGATTATGGAATAATAGGAATCGAATTATCAAGAAAAAGTGGGTGTTGGGTAGGTATAAAGTGTGTTCATGATAACGTTAGCTCAGGAGCAACTGTTGACTTAGACGAAAATAGGTTAAATCTTTTAGATATTTCAAGTGAAAAATATCCATCGGAAGGATTAAACATTAGACTAAAAGATACTGCACAAGAAAAAGAGTATCGGCTACACCACCATAAAATAAAATATGTAAAAGAATTTTGTAAAATCAATAATTTGAATAAAATTATTTTCAATTCAGAAAAGGCAAAAGTTGGAATAATTAGCACTGGAAAGTCTTTTTTAGATACAAAATTAGGGCTAGAAAAAATTGGAATAAACGAAGATATTGCCAATCAAGTAGGAATTAAATTTCTTAAAATTGCTATGCCTTGGCCATTAGAGGAAACAGTAATTGAAAAATTTTCTGAAAATTTGGAAAAAATCATTGTTGTTGAAGAAAAAAGATCAATCATTGAAACACAAGTTAAAGAAATATTATTTAATAAAAATTTAAATATAAAAGTAGTTGGAAAAAATGACGAAAATAGCAATGATTTATTTGTTTCTTCTGGAGCTTTAGATCCAGGAGAAATTGGTTTAAAGATCTTTGAAATAATTAATTACCTTAAACTACCAGATGAAGTAAATAATCTTTCAAAAAAATTAAAGTCTTCGATAGAAAAAACTAATTCAAATATTTCTTTAAAAAGAGTCCCACATTTCTGTTCTGGGTGCCCTCATAATACCTCAACTAGAATACCTGAAGGTAGTAGAGCAATTACAGGTATTAGTTGCGCTTATCTTGTAGAACATATGGAGAGAGACAATGAAGGCTTTTCACAAATGGGATCAGAAGGCGCAACTTGGGTTGGTGAGTCTGTATTTAGTAATACAGACCATGTTTTTCAAAATATGGGAGATGGGACTTACATCCATTCAGGAATTCTATCTATAAGACATGCAGTTGCAGCAAAAACTAAAATGACATTTAAGATTTTGTACAATGATGCCGTTGCTTTAACAGGAGGTCAAGCATTAGATGGATTACCAACAGTTGCTCAAATGTCTAAACAACTTGAAGCAGAAGGTGTCGAAGAAATTGCAATAATCACAGATGAAATTGAAAAATATAGTGACAGAGGAGGTTTTGCGAGAAATTACAAAGTTTATGATAGAAAAAATATTATAGATGTTCAAATTGAATTGAGTAAAATTAATGGAACAACTGTAATAATTTATGATCAAACTTGTGCAGCTGAGAAAAGAAGGAGAAGAAAAAAAGGTATCTTGGCAGAGCCTAAGAAAAAAATTTTTATTAATAAAGACTTATGTGAAGGTTGTGGAGATTGTGGAATTCAATCTAATTGTGTTTCTATTGCACCTGTCGAAACTGAGTATGGAAGAAAAAGACAAATTGACCAATCTTCTTGTAACAAAGATTACACATGTGTAGATGGGTTTTGTCCAAGTTTTGTAAGTCTTGAGGGAGATATAAGACTTAAGAAAAATTATGACGATAATTTAATTAATAAAATAAATTCAAAGATAGACGATCCAATATTACCTCAAATTGATAAATCTTTTGGAATAATGATTGCTGGAATTGGTGGTACAGGAGTTGTTACAATTGGAGCTGTGCTTGCAACCGCTGCCCAAATAGATGGAAAAGGATCAGGGGTTTTAGATATGACTGGATTAGCACAAAAAGGTGGAGCTGTTAAAAGTTTCTTAAGAATTTTTGAAAAACCAGAAGATGTAGGGGCAATAAGATTATCTTACGGTGATACAAACTTACTTCTTGGATTTGATTTACTTGTATCAAATGATTTAGAAATAATAAAAACTTTAGATAAAAAAATTTCAAAATTAATTATTAATACAGATGAAGTTATGCCTGGAGATTTTACAAGGGATAAAAATTTTTACTTACCATTTGATGAAATGAGAGATAATTTAATTAATATAGCAGGTCAAGAAAATATAAAGTTTATATCAGCAAATAAAATTACATCAAAGATTTTAGGAAATTCAATTTTATCAAATATGTTTAATGTTGGAGTAGCATATCAATCAGGCTTAATACCAATTTCAGCTTTATCAATTGAAAAAGCAATTGAGTTAAATGGTGCAAGTGTAAAAGACAATATTGATGCATTCAGATTTGGAAGACACTATGAAAATTTAAAAAAGGAAGTAGTAGATATAATTAAAGATGAGCCAGAAGTACTAGAGGGTTTTGATGAAAAATATAAGAATAGATTTAAATTTTTAGAAGATTATCAAAATATAAAATATGCTGAAAAATTTGGAGATCTTGTAAGTTATGCAAGAAAGATAGATAAAAATATAGGAAACGGCAGTCAATTCTCAACCGCAGTCTTAAAAAATTATTTCAAATTAATGGCATACAAAGATGAGTATGAAGTATCGCGATTAATGACAAATAAAAAATTCGTAG
>CABZDY010000027.1 GCA_902524635.1 uncultured Pelagibacteraceae bacterium | reverse complement strand
TTAAAAAAGCAATAAAATACTTAAATAATAATGAATGTATAGCGATTCCTACCGAGACAGTCTATGGACTAGCGGGAAATGCGTATTCGGATAAAGCAGTTTCTAGAATATATAAATTAAAAAAAAGACCTAGAAGCAATCCTTTGATTTCTCACTATTATGGCATTAATGATTTAAAAAAAGATTGCGAAATTGATAATACTTTTATTAAACTTTATAAAAATTTTTGCCCAGGACCGATATCATTTGTTTTGAAATTAAAAAAAAAAAGCAAGATTTCAAAAATCATTACAAATAACACAAATTCAGTAGCTGTAAGATTTCCAAGCCACCCTTTAACTAGAAAACTATTAAAAAAAATTAATTATCCACTTGCAGCACCTAGTGCAAATATTTCAACAAGCATAAGTCCTGTTTCAAAAAAGGATGTGGTTGATGAATTTGGTTCTAAATTAAAATTTGTCTTAGATGGTGGTTCATCAAATATAGGTTTAGAATCAACGATCATAAATCTTATTGGAAAACCTTATATCTTAAGATTAGGGGGAGTAAATAGTAAATTAATCTATAAATTAATTAATTCATTAGAGAATAAGGATAAAAAAAAGATCAAAATAAAAGTTCCTGGTACTAGCAAATTACATTATTCACCTGGAATACCTGTGAGACTAAATGCCAAAAAAAATTATCAAAATGAAGCATATATATTAATAAAAAAAAGAAAAAAATTAGACAAAAACTATTTTTATATAAGTAAGACAAGTGACTTAAATCAAGCTGCAAAAAATTTATATAAGACGTTAAGAATAATTAAAAAAAATGGGTACAAAAAAATTGCTGTTGAAAAAATACCAAATATTAATATTGGTGAAGCTATTAATGATAGAATTTTAAGAGCATCAAAAAAATGAAAAATTTAATTGAAGTTAAGAACATAAAAAAAAATTACGGAAAAAAAGAGGCTGTAAAAGGTATATCATTTAAAGTTGAGGAAGACGAAATTTTGGGTTTACTTGGTCCAAATGGATCTGGAAAAACCACAACAATTGGAATGCTACTAGGCTTGCTTAAACCTACAAGTGGTCAAATATTTATCAATAATCTTAAACTTGAAGAAAATAGAATTAAAATTCTTGAAATGATTAATTTTATATCTCCTTATATTGAACTGCCAAAAAAACTTACTGTTAGACAAAATTTATATGTTTACTCTAAACTTTATAAAGTTCAAAACATTAACGAAAGAATTGAGTATTTATCAGAAAAGCTGAGAATAGGTGAATTGTTAAATAGTATTACTGGGGAGCTTTCATCGGGTCAAAAAAATAGAGTAAGTTTGGCCAAAGCCCTTGTAAATGAACCAAAAGTTCTTCTGCTTGACGAACCAACTGCCTCTTTAGATCCAGAGGTAGGAGACTTTGTTAGAACATTTTTAGAAGATTATAAAAAAGAAAAAAAAATTTCGATACTTTTAGCTTCTCATAATATGAATGAAGTCACACGTTTATGTAAATCTGTATTAATGATGAAAAATGGAGAAATAATAGACCAAGGCAAACCTATAGATTTAATTGAAAAACATGGAAGAACAAATTTAGAGGAAGTATTTTTAAAACTCTCAAGGAGTAAAAGTGAGTTTAACTAGAATATATGGTTTATTTTTAAGGCATTTTTATCTAATCACTAGATCATTTCCTAGAATATTAGATTTAGTTTACTGGCCATCTATTCAAATTACATTATGGGGATTTATATCTAATTTTTTTGCTACCCATACAACTTATTATAATAATGCAGTTGGAGTAATCCTCACATGTGCAATACTTTACGATTTTTTGTTTAGAACAAGTATTGGTTTCAATATGCTTTTTTTAGAAGAAATTTGGAGTAGAAATTTCACTAATCTTTTCATAGCACCGATGAAAATTGGTGAGATTTTAACTTCACTTGTTATAACTGCTTTAATTAGATCGCTAATTGGGCTGGTTCCAGCAATTTTACTCACATCTCCATTATTTGGAATTTCAATTTTAGATTTGGGAATTTTTTTATTTTCTCTTTTTTTAAGTCTTTATATTTTTGGAATTACACTTGGTATTTTAGTCTCTTCTGGATTGCTTAGATTTGGTCCATCATTTGAAAATATAGCATGGTCAACAATGTTTTTATTAGCGCCCTTTGGTTGTATTTATTATCCAATAGAAACTCTTCCAGAAATATTTCAAAAAATAGCTTATGTTCTGCCACTAGTTTACATATTTGAAGAAGCTAGAAATATTTTGATTAATCAAACAGTTAATATTGAAAATGTCTACTATGCTTTTATTTGGAACGCTTTTTATTTTTCTCTTTCAATTGCTTTATTTTATTATTCTTTTAATGCTGCAAAAAATAAGGGAACTTTGATTAATATGGGTGAATAATGGTGCGCCCGCAAGGAGTCGAACCCTGAACCTCCAGAGCCGAAATCTGGCGCTCTATCCAGTTGAGCTACAAGCGCATATTATATAGTTATATCAATATGAAAAGTATTATAAATATAAAAGTCAAAAATAAAGAAAATAATTTAAGAATAGACATTCTATTGTCTAATCGGGATAATAAATTAAGTAGATCGAGAGTAAAACGTTTAATTTTAGAAAATAAATTAAAAATAAATAATATTATTATTACTGACCCCTCAAAGAAAATTAAATTGAATGATGAAATTTATTTTGAGATTTCTGAACCAAAAAAAGAGACTCTTAAGCCATTTAAATATCCTCTTGATATTGTTCATGAAGATAAAGATTTAATGGTTATAAATAAATCTGCAGGAATTTCTATGCATCCTGGTCCAGGGAATTATGACAACACAATTGTAAATGCATTGATAAATTATGATAGAAAAAATTTGTCAAATATTGGAAACGAGCTCAGACCTGGAATTGTACACAGGATAGACAAAGATACATCTGGATTAATAGTCATTGCTAAAAATAATATTTCACATGAAAATTTATCGAAACAATTTTCAGATCATTCTATTACAAGAGTTTATCAAGCTTTGGTTTGGGGTAAAATAAGGCCACAAAATGGAAAAATAGAAACCCTTATTAATCGAAGTTCAAGAAACAGACAAATGATGGAAGTTTCATCTAAGAAAGGGAAAAGCGCTGTGACAAATTATAAAACTCTAGAAATATTTGAGGAAGAAAAAATTCCAACATTTAGTCTTGTTGAGTGTAAACTAGAAACAGGGAGAACACATCAAATAAGAGTTCATTTGTCTTACAAAGGTAATAATATTTTAGGTGATAAAAAATATAAAAAAAAATATAAAAAGTTCGTTAATATTGATGGTGAACTAGAGGAAAGTATAATTACACTTGATAGACAATTTCTACATGCAAAAACTATAGGATTTAATCATCCTAAAAATAATGTAAGACTCGAATTTACATCAAAATTACCATTAGATTTAGAGCAGATTTTAAAAAAACTAAGAAAAATAAAGAAATAAAAGCATTGTAAAAAATTATTTATTTATTAAATAAGTACTTCCTATGAGTAAAAATACATACAACTTACCAGCACTTTCTAATGAAGGAGGATTAACCTCATATCTCTCTCAAATTAAGAAGTTTCCAATGCTTGCAGCTGAAGAAGAATATATGTTAGCCAAAAATTGGAAATCAACTGGAAATATAAAATCAGCAGAAAAACTCGTTACTAGCCATCTGAGGCTAGTTGCAAAGATAGCAATGGGTTATAAAGGTTATGGTTTACCTCTTAACGAGATGATATCTGAGGGTAATGTTGGATTAATGCAAGCTGTAAAAAAATTTGAACCAGAAAAAGGTTTTAGACTTGCAACTTATGCAATGTGGTGGATTAAAGCATCAATACAAGAATACATATTAAGGTCATGGAGTTTAGTTAAAATAGGGACAACAACTGCACAGAAAAAACTTTTTTTTAATTTAAAAAAAATTAAAAACCAAATAGCGCCTCGGTCAGAGGGAGATCTAAGAAAAGAACACGTTGAAGATATAGCTAAGAGGCTTTCTGTAAGCGAAAACGAAGTTGTTTCTATGAATAGAAGACTTTCAGGTAAAGAACAATCTTTGAATGCTCCAATAGGTGAAGACGGAGATGAGTGGCAAGACTGGGTAGTTGATAATGAAATGGATCATGAATTAAAAATTGCGCAAAGCGATGAAATGGAACAAAGAAAAGATCTACTTCAAGACTCAATTAAGGTTTTAAACGAAAGAGAAAAAAAAATTTTATACTTAAGAAGATTAACAGATGAACCTATAACTTTAGATGAACTAAGTAAAAAGTATAAAATAAGTAGAGAAAGAGTAAGACAGATAGAAAATAAAGCATTTGAAAAACTACAAAAGCATATGCTTAATTCTGCCAAATCAAAAAACTTATTGCCAGCAAATTAGAGATTAAAAGGATCTTGAATTAAGATTGTATCATTTCTCTCCGGACTAGTAGAAATACTTGAAATTCTAGTCTCAACAAACTTTTCTAATTCTTTTACATAATTTTTTGCATTTTCTGGTAATTCTTCAAATTTTTTTATACCCACTGTTGAAGATTTCCAGCCTTTGAAGGATTTATATATTGGTTTAGCCATAAATTGGTCATCAACTGAGGCTGGAAGGTAGTCGAATCTTTTACCATTTATTTCATATGCAATGCATATTTTAATTTCATCTAATTCGTCTAAAACATCTAGTTTGGTAAGTGCGATGCCATCAATTCCTGAAATTTTTAGAGTTTGCCTTACAAGAACTCCGTCAAACCAACCACATCTTCTTTTTCGACTTGTAACAGTTCCAAATTCTTTACCTCTTGTTCCAAGTAGGTCACCTACCTGATCAGTTAGTTCTGTTGGAAAAGGACCTTCTCCAACTCTTGTGGTATATGCTTTTGTAATCCCTAAAACATAATTAATGGAGCTTATGCCACAACCCGAGCCAGTCGCTGCAGATGAAGCGACGGTATTAGATGAAGTTACGAATGGATAAGTTCCATGGTCAACATCTAAAAGAATTCCTTGTGCTCCTTCAAATAATATTTTTTTATTTTGAGATTTAAATTCATCAATTTTTTTCCATACTGGTTGTGAAAATTTAAGTATTTGAGGTGCAATGTTTAATAATTCTTTTTTTAATTGCTCTTTTTTAAATTGAGGTTTTCCTAAGCCTTTTCTAATAGCATTATGATGACTTAATACTACATCTAATCTTTTGTCCAAATTATTTTGTGATGCAAGATCCATTACTCTTATTGACCTTCTGCCAATCTTGTCTTCATACGATGGTCCTATTCCTCTTCTTGTAGTCCCTATTTTTGATTTTCCTGCTATATCTTCTCTAATCTCATCCATTTCTTTATGAAATGGCAAGATAAGAGTTGCAGATTCAGATAATATTAAATTATTAGAATTAACTTCTACGTTTTTAGATTTAATTTCGTCAATCTCTTCTAATAGAGCCCATGGATCAACCACTACTCCATTCCCAATTATTGATATTTTATTTTTTCTAACTATTCCTGATGGCAACAATCTTAATTTGTAAACTACGCCATCAATAACAAGAGTATGGCCAGCATTATGACCACCTTGAAATCTAACTATTACATCGGCTTCGCTTGATAGCCAATCAACAATCTTGCCCTTTCCTTCATCTCCCCATTGTGAACCGACTACAACTACATTTTTCATCTAAAAATTTTTTTAATTTGTATACTATTTAAATGGTTTACAGGACCGTGGCCTTTCCCTAAGTTTGGTTGTGTTCTTAATGAATGATTTACATATTTAATCGCCATTTCACAAGATTTCTTTAAAGTTTTTCCACACGAAAAATAGGTAGTTATAGCGCTAGAAAGAGTGCAGCCAGTACCATGGCTATTTTTTGTATTTATTTTTTTGTTTTTAAAGATTACCATTTCTTTTCTATTTATAAGTACATCTTGAATATTTTCGGTATTTAAATGACCTCCTTTAATGAGTACATTTTTTGCGCCTAAACCAATTAGATAATTGCCTGCTAAAATTACATCCTTGATAGTTAATATTTTTATATTCGTTAAAACTTCAGCTTCAGGTATATTTGGTGTAATTAAATCTACTTTAGATAAAAAATTATTTTTTAAAATTTCTATAGCTGAGTCATCAATTAATTTTTTTCCACCCTTAGCCACCATGACAGGATCTAATATTATTTTTTTTGCTTTTATCCTTTTTAGGGATTTTATTACTGAATTAATTATATCCTTTGAATGAAGCATCCCTACTTTAACAGCATCTGGTTTTATATCTTTTGCTGTGAATTCAATTTGTTTGGAAATTTCTCTACTGTTAACAGGAACAATTGATTTTACACCTGTTGTATTTTGAGACGTAATAGCAGTTATAGCCGTCATAGCAAATGAACCAAGTGTTGTAACAGTTTTAATGTCCGCTTGTATTCCAGCACCTCCAGAAGAGTCTGAACCTGCAACAATTAAAATTTTAGATTTTATTTTCAAATTATTTAATTGATTTTTTTACAATTTTAACACATTTTAAAAGGATAGTTTTATCATCTGTTTCACACATTATTCTTATTACTGGTTCTGTTCCAGAATTTCTCACCAACATTCTACCTTTTCCTTCTAACAAACTATTTGCTTTTTTAATTGCATTTTTGCACTTTGGGCTACTAATTATTGATCTATCTTTTACCTCAACATTTTCTAACAATTGAGGAGTTGGAATAAAATTTTTAAATATATCGCTAGCTTTTTTACCTTTTCTCATAGAAAACAAAATTTCTAATGCAACTAATAAACCATCACCAGTAGTTGCAAATTTACCAAGGATTATGTGACCAGATTGCTCTCCCCCTAAGTTAAATTTACTTTTCTGCATTACTTCTTTTACATATCTATCACCAACTTTTGATCTTAAGAACTTTATCTTTTTTTTTAAAAAAAATTTTTGTAGTCCATAATTTGACATCAAAGTGCCTACGACACCACCTTTTAAAATTTTTTTCCTTTTCCATCTTTCTGCAAGCATTGCTATTATTTTATCACCATCTACGATTTTACCCATTTCATCACAAATTATTATTCGATCTGCATCTCCATCTAAAGAAATTCCAATATGAGATTTGTTTTTTTTAGTATGATATTTAATTTTATTTGGAAATGTAGATCCACATTTATGATTTATATTAAATCCATTAGGAGAAGTTCCTATTTCATCAACTATAGCACCCAATGATCTAAATAATTTAGGCCCTACTTTATATGCGGCACCATTAGCACAATCAATGGTAATTCTTAAACCTCTTAAATTAAATTGTTTAGGAAAATTTTTTTTTATTATTTCGATATATTTTTCTGAACCACTTTCTAATCTTTTTACTCTACCTAATATTTTAGGATTAGATAATTTTTTTGAAATCTTGGAATCAATAAGTTTTTCTATTTTTTTTTCTATTTTATCAGACAATTTTAAACCATCTGGTCCAAATAATTTTAAACCATTATCATCATATGGATTATGAGATGCAGTAATCATAATACCCATATTAGATTTCATATTTTTTGTAAGCATTGCAAGACCATTTGTTGGTAATGGACCAAAAGTAAATACATGCATTCCTGCTGATGTTAAACCAGACACTAACGCGGGCTCCAGTGTATATCCAGATAATCTTGTGTCTTTTGCAATTAGTGCCATCTGTTTAGTTTTTTTCTGATTTTTGAAATATGTACCAGCAGCTAAACCAAACTTAAAAAACATATCGCCATTTATCTTATCTCCATTTACCTTTCCTCTTATACCATCTGTTCCAAAATATTTTTTTATCATTAATTAAAATTTAATTTTTTATAAACTTTTATTCCTTGATTAACTTCATTAACATCATGAACTCTTAGTATTTGTACCCCTTGGAGCATACTAAAAATACTTGAAGACACAGTTCCACCTATTCTTTGTTTACTATCATTTTGACCAGATATATCTTTTATAAATCTCTTTCTGGAAATTCCCAACATTACAGGCAATCCTAAGGAATGAAAAATAGAAATATTATTAATTAGAGTAATATTATGTTTCATATTTTTACCAAATCCTATTCCAGGATCTAAAATAATGTAACTATGTTTAATTCCACTTTTTCTTATTAATTTCAACTTATCTTCAAAATAGTCATATATATCTAATAAAACATTTTTATAACTTGGATTATTTTGCATATTTTCTGTTGTACCTTTCATGTGGTGTAGAACAAATGGTAATTTACTATTTTTTAAAAAATTAATTGTTTCCCTGTCATAACTTAGACCAGATACGTCATTAATTAAGTCTACTTTATATTTTGAAGCTTTTTTCATTACAAAACTTTTTCTAGTATCTAGAGAAACAAAAAACTTTTTAGTTTTTAAATAACCCATTACTTTATTTACTCTTAGCCACTCTTCCATTTGGGATATTTCGACAGACCCTGGCCTAGTTGACTCGCCTCCTACATCAATTATTTTTGCTCCATCGACAATTAATTTTTTAATTTGTTTTTTTGCAGAAATATTTTTAATAAATTTTCCACCATCAGAAAAACTATCTGGTGTAATATTTAAAATACCCATAAATATCGGTAAATTAGCAAATTTTAATTTGGGGATTTTTTTAGCTTTACATATTTTATTTATATCAATTAAGACTTTTTTTTTAATTTTTGACGGAAGTTTGTTGATACTTTTTATATTTATCTTTTTTTTACTAGTTCTGGTAATAATCTCTATAGTATCAAAAGAAAATGATTTATTGCCACTAATTGGAAGTGAAATTTTTTTTTTTACGTTTATTTTAGATATCTTATTATAATAAAAATTACACGCTCTTGTGTAATATTTTTGCATTAAGTTTTAATGAACTATCTTTGGTTTTAATCCCATTGAACCTAAAGCAGAACTTTGGTCATCTTCTTCTACTTTTAAATCCTCTTTATTTTTTGGATATATATTTTTATTCACTATATCTTCAATTTCAGCACCTGACAATGTTTCATAGGTAAGTAGTGCTTTAGCTAATTTATGTAAATCTTCAATTTTATCAGTCAAAACTTTTTTTGCTCTATCATAACCTTGGTCAACAAATTTTCTTATCTCGGTGTCTACTTTTCTTGCAGTTTCTTCAGACATATTTTGTTGTCTTGCAACTGATCTTCCTAGGAAAACTTCCTCCTCATTTTCACCATAAGCAACCGGACCAAGTTCCTTGCTTAATCCTGCTCTCATTACCATAGCTCGAGCTCTTTTTGTTGCTTGCTCTATATCACTTGCTGCACCTGTTGTTACTTTATCATCTCCAAATATAATTTCTTCTGCAACTCTGCCTCCCATTGCAATAGCCATTTGAGCATGTAGTTGCTCTCTTGTTTGAGATACTTCATCTCTTTCTGGAAGTTGCATTACCATTCCCAATGCCCTTCCTCTTGGAATAATTGTTGCTTTATGAATAGGATATGCTGCTTTTTCATTTATAGTAACAATGGCATGGCCGGCTTCATGATATGCAGTCAATTTTTTCTCTTCTTCACTCATAACCATTGATCTTCTCTCAGATCCCATCATTACTTTATCTTTTGCTTCTTCGAATTCCATATATGTGACAATTCTTTTATTTTTTCTTGCAGCGAGTAATGCAGCTTCATTTACTAAATTTGCAAGATCTGCTCCAGAAAAACCAGGAGTTCCTCTTGCTATAGTTCTTAAATTCACATCAGGTGCCATTGATATTTTTTTTGCATGCACTTTTAGTATTTTTTCTCTTCCAAGTAAGTCTGGATTAGAAACTACAACCTGTCTATCAAACCTACCAGGTCTTAATAAAGCTGGATCAAGCACATCTGGTCTGTTAGTTGCTGCAATTATTATCACGCCTTCATTAGTATCGAAACCATCCATCTCTACAAGTAATTGATTAAGCGTTTGTTCTCTTTCATCATTACCACCACCTAATCCTGCTCCTCTACTTCTTCCCACAGCGTCAATCTCGTCAATAAATATAATACACGGTGAATGTTTTTTACCTTGTTCAAACATATCTCTTACTCTTGAGGCACCAACACCAACAAACATTTCAACGAAGTCAGATCCTGATATTGTGAAGAAAGGAACTCCGGCTTCACCCGCTATTGCTCTTGCTAACAAAGTTTTACCTGTGCCAGGAGGTCCAACAAGAAGACATCCACGAGGTATTTTACCACCTAGTCTACTAAACTTTTTAGGATCTTTTAAAAATTCTACAACTTCTTCTACTTCTTCCTTGGCCTCTTCTACCCCAGCTACATCATTAAATGTTACTTTACCTTTCAATTCATTCATCATTTTCGCTTTAGATTTTCCAAAACCCATCGCTCCACCTTTGCCACCTTGCATCTGTCTCATAAAGAATATCCACACAGCTATTAAAAGTAACATCGGAAACCATGACAAAAGTACTCCAAATAAAGAAGGCATTTTTTCTTCTAACGGGCTTGCTGAAATACTAACGCCTTTATCACTTAATTTTTGGATTAAATTTGGATCATCAGGGGCATAAGTATTAAACATTTCACCATTAGACATTACACCCTTTATATTCTTTCCTTGAATTTCTACTTGAACTACTCTCCCATTATCAACTTGCGTTAAAAACTCAGAAAATATTATATTATTTTTCTGATTCACTGAACTTTGTGGGCTTTTGAACATGTTGTAAAGGCCGATAGTTAAAATCACTATTACTGCCCACATAGCTAGATTTCTTAGATTCATGTGTATAAATTAAGAATTATTATCAATTAAACAAGTGTCAATTTGTTCCAATTTGTAAATATTCTACCTTTTTTCTTTAGAAATAATGACTGAATTATCAACTTTTTGAATTATACATCCAGAAAGTGTTTTTTTTGAATAATTATTAGTTGATCTTAAATAATTAAGCAAG
>CABZDY010000026.1 GCA_902524635.1 uncultured Pelagibacteraceae bacterium | reverse complement strand
TCTGTTGTAGAATAAATTAAAATCGTTTCTTGTGACATACCTTCAGAGAAAATTTTTTTAAATTCTTCTCTTAATTGTTCTCTAAGCTTGTAATCAAGATTTACTAATGGCTCGTCCAGAAGTAATATCTTAGCTTTCTTGGCCAAAGATCTAGCAAGAGCTACTCTTTGTTGCTGACCTCCTGATAATTCTTGAATTTTTCTATTTTCAAAACCAATTAACCCTACAGTCTTAAGGGCTTCTTCAACATCAGTCTTAATTTTATCTTTGCTTAGTTTCCTTTGTTTAAGAGGGAAAATAATGTTCTCATAGACGTTAAGGTGAGGATAATTAATAAATTGTTGATAAACCATGGCCACATTTCTTTCCCAGACTGGAATTTTGCTAAAATCTTTTTTCTCAAAAGATAAATTTCCACTATCAGGATTTAGCAAACCAGCAATTGTTTTTAGAAAAGTAGTTTTTCCAGACAAAGTTCTTCCTAAAATTGTGTACAGGTTTCCTTTTTTAAAATTAAAAGATACATCATTTAAATGAAATTGGTCATCTGGTTTGTAAGTTATATGTTCTCCAATTAAATTCATTATTTCAATGCTCCAGATAAATTTCCTTTGGATAAATATCGTTCAACTACAAACGCTACAATAATTAAAGGTGCAACTGAAATTAATGCAGAGGCTGACAAACTCCACCATGGAGTAATTGAAGAGTTTAATGCTACAACTTTTACTGGCAGCAACTGTACTTCGGTAAAAGTTAAAATAAAAGCAAAGAAAAAATCTATCCAACCAAATATTATACAAAACATTCCAGCTACAATTAATCCTGGTATAGAATTTGGTAGCACAACTTTGTAAAATGCTTGATAAGGATTACATCCATCTATCAATGCAGTTTCATCTAATTCTTTTGGCACTCTATTAAAAAAGTCGACCATTATCCAAACTGCAATTGGCATTAATAATACAATATAAACTACAACTAAGCCAAGTAGGCTGTCTAGCAATCCAATAGTACTTAAAAATATAAAGAAAGGTATTGATAAAACAATCGGTGGCATAATTCTTTGAGATATAAAAAAGAACGTAATGTCGTTATTTCTTATAAACCCTGCTTTGAAAGTAAATCTTGAAAGAGCATAGGCAGCCAAAGTACCCAAAACAATACTTACTAAACTTGCAGTACACGTTACAAAAATACTATTGAAGTATGGTTCGACAATATCAACCCCACCTCTTGCAGGTGATTTTACTAATACCCGCCATCCCTCAAGCGTTGGTTCAAAATCTAACCAAGGGATATAAGTAACTTTACTATTTACTGATTGAAAATCTTTAAATGATGTAGAAACAGCCCAGAGAAAAGGAGCAACAATAAATACTGTCCACAAAGTAATAAAAGTATATTTTAAAAATGTATAGAGCTTTTCCATTATTCCTTAATCATTAATTTTGTTAAAACTTTTGCTATGATCGTAAGACTTATGATCATTATAACTAAATATGTAAAAGATAGAGTTGCAGCATAACCCATTTGAAATTCTCTTAATCCTTTGATGTATATATAAAAACTTGACGTCTCAGTTGCTGTCCCAGGTCCTCCTGATGTAAGAACAAAAACTGTATCCATTATTTTTGAGGCCTCAATTAACCTTATGATAATTGCACCAATTGAAATAGGGGCCATTAATGGAAATGTAACATAAACAAACTTTCTAAAAGGACTTGCTCCATCTATAGCTGCTGCAAGAAACGGTTCTTTGGGAAGTGACAGCAAACCAGCTAACAACAGTAAAAACATAAATGGAGTCCATTGCCATACTTCCACAATTATAACAGTAAACTTTGCAATTACAGGGTCACTTAGCCATAAAATGGGACCAATTCCTATGTGTCCCAATAAGTCATTTACTGGTCCAAGCGACTCATGAAAAAAAGTTCTCCATATCACAGTCATTATAACTGGGGTTGTCATCATAGGTATCAAAAAAATAACTCTAAAGAATCTTTTAAATTTAATTTCTTTCCATACCATTAGAGCAAGTGCAAAACCAATTATGTATTGGAGTATAACTGTTGATACTGATAAAAAACTTAGTCTGAAGAATGACTCCCAAAACCTGGGATCATCAGTAAATAATCTTATATAGTTTGTTATTCCTATAAAGTTCATTTCTGGCGTATAGCTATTCCAACCAGATAAACTCAATCTAATAGTAAATATTATTGGAAAAATTAATATCCCTATAAGCACAAATAAACCAGGAAATAAAAAAACAAACTTGTGCTTAAAATTCATAAAATATTTTTTGGATTTTGTTAGTTGTGGCCGTCGTTATGACGGCCACATAGTTCTTTTTATAGCTTATTATCTTCCATTGCTACACCAACAGAGTAAGCTTTTCTTACATTATCTTTTCCTACTCTATTAAGTATATCATTCCACTGTTTAGCGGCTTCATCTAAAGCAGCTTGTGGTGATAATTGTCCAGCTAAAGCTTTTGCTGCAGCAGTTGCTAGTGCAGCGTTAAACTCAAAAGTTCCAGGAACTCTTAATGGAAATACTCTATTTTTACTTTTTTCCATTTCAGCAAGTGTATCTACATATGATTGAGCAATATCTTTGTCCCAACCGATTTGAGTCCATACATCTGCTTGAAAGTCTGCATCTCTAAACGGGTTTACTCCGAATCTACCAATACCGATGTCGGCTTGGTGGTTTGCCTCGTTAGCAAAGAAACATAAGTAATCAAAAGCCATTTCTTGTTCTTTACTTTTCTTAGCAACACCAACTGCCCATCCCCATACAAAGAAAGGAGCTTGGTTAAAACCTTCGTCCCAAGAGTTTGTTTTTCTATTCCAAACTTTAGTAGATCCAGGTAATTGAGCAGCACCTACTTTGTTATTAATAGGACTATCAGGTTGCATAGCAGCAACAAATGCATCATCCCATGAGAAGCTAAACAAAGTTTGTCCACCACCAAATGACCCAATTTCGTCACCTAGACCAAAGTTAATTCCTCCTGGCGGTACGTATTTAGTTGCAGCAACCCAATCAGTCAGAGCTTCAACAAAACCAGGATTATTAATCAATGGTGTCATAGTTTCTAAATCAAAGAAAAAACCACCTGGAGTTTTTGGATTTTTAGAATAAGCAGCTGATCTAGAATAAAATGCAGCATACATTAAGTCATCTTTTTTCATAACTTCAGCAGATCCATATTCTTTCTCACCATCACCATCCCAGTCCCAATCATTAAAGTATGCAGCCATCTCTCCATACTCTTTCCACGTAGTTGGAACTTTTAACTCTTTACCAGTGTCGGCTTTATATTTCTTTTGATATTCAGGATTATCTATTACATCTTTTCTATACTTAAGATAGTGTCTGTCACCATCTACAGGGAATTGATACATTACACCGTCCCATGAAGCTATACCAATGTGAGAAGGTGTTACGTCCTTCATCTGTTTCATATCAGTATATTTCTTTGGTACTGGTGCTAGGTATCTTCTCCAATCATTGATGAAATTAGAAAATCCAAATACTATATCGTAAGGAGCTTGACCTGCTTGGAAAGGAACCATAGCTTTTGCATATAGATCTCCAGCTGGTGTATGAGTTACATCAACTTTTGCTCCAGTTAATTTTGCAAACTGTTCAGCGTGAAGAGCTGTTGGCTCTCCCATAACTGGTACTGCGTGCGTATTAATTTTAAGTGTTTTACCCGAGTAATCTTTTTTAGACATTGACTCGTATGAACACTCACCAGGAATATCCCCAGTAGCTTTGATATGTGGGAATTGATCACTCCACTTATCTGCATACGCAACATTACTAAATACCAACAATGCTGATATAAGAGCAGTTACGCAAGTTTTTATTGTCTTCATCTTCATTTCCTCTCTTTGTTATTTACGGAACCAACACTGCACGACCTTTGATTTTTCCATCATTAAGATCATGTAATGCTTTGTTAGCTTCGTCAAGTTTATACTCTTTCATAGAAAGTTTTACTAAACCTTTATCCGCTAGCTCCATTAATTCGTATAATTCAGCCCATGTTCCTACTAAGCTTCCAACTATACTTTTCTCCTGGTCAATCATATCAATTGCCAAAATTCTTATTTCTTCTCCATAACCCACTATATAGAAAGTGCCTGTTGCTTTAGTCATGCTTAGACCCATTGATGTAGATCCTTTCTCACCAACAAAATCTATAACTGCCTCTGCACCTTTTCCTTTTGTAAGTTCTTTTACTTTTTCTATTTCATTTCCATCAATAAGAACTCCGTGATCTGCGCCAAGTTCCATAGCATGATCTAAAGGAGTTTTGGCTTTTTCAACGACAATGATATTTGCAGCACACATAGCTCTTAAACATTGAATTGCAATATGCCCAAGACCACCCGCACCAATGATTACACAATTTTCTCCAGGTAAAAGATGTCTTGTTGCTTTTTTTACTACTCTGTAAGCAGTTAAACCTGCATCAGAAAATGGAGCCACATCTATAGGGCCTAAAACCTTTGGTATTTTAATTAAATTTCTTACACTGGTTTGAAGCAGCTCTGAATATCCTCCATGTTTTACATTTAATCCAGCAAAAATAGGATTTTCTGCATGCATATCATTCCCTCTTCTGCAGTCTAAACAAGTTCCACCTGTACCTGAAACTTTTGGATGTAAAATAACTGCATCACCTTTTTTAAATCCCTCAACATCTTTACCGATATCTTCTACCCAACCAGCATTTTCATGTCCCATAACCATGGGTAATAAGTCGTTGTTTTGGTCAGTTATGTGTTTCCAAACTCCTTCGATTATATGTAAGTCTGTTCTGCAGACTCCAGCAGCACCAATTTTAACAATCACATCACTGGCTTTTTCTATTTTTGGATTAGGTAATTCTTCTCCTGTTACCCAAACAGCTTCCTTCATTTCTGGGTCGTATTTATGTAAAACCTGAGCTTTCATTTTACTCCTCTCGATTAAAATTTATTTATAAAGTGTAGATTGAATCAAAAAATATGTCTAGGAGACATACCTTTTTTTTGTCACATGAATTAAATAATACAACTTACAGTTGCTAATTAACTTTATTCTTACAGCTTCCTGTTTTAAAATATTCATCAAGATTATCTATGGCTAAATTTGCCATGGCTGTTCTAGTTTCCTTTGTGGCACTGCCCAAATGAGGGAGTATAAATGCGCTTTTATGTTTGTAATAACCTTTGTTTAGGTTTGGCTCATTTTTATAGACATCTAAACCAACTGCGTAAACTTTTCTTCTATCAAGAGCATCAATCATTGCCTCGTCGTCAATTATATCACCTCTTGCAACATTAGTTACAACTGCACCTTTTGGTAAATATTCTATTGTGTCTTTATTAATCATATCAATTGTCTCTTTTGATGCTGGACAACATACAGATAGTACATCTGATACAGATAGAAGATCTTTTAAATTATCATGGTAAATTGCACCTTGTTCTTTATCTTCACTTAATTTTGATCTGTTATGATAGTGAATTATCATTCCAAGAGATTTAGCAACTTTCGAAATTTTTTGTCCAATTCTTCCCATTCCTAAAATACCTAATCTTGTGCCTGTTAATTGTTTTCCAATTAATAAATCTGCTGACCAAACCCATCCTCCCTCTCTAGCTCTTTCAATTCCCTCAGAAGCTCTTCTGCACGCGCCTAGAATTAAAAGAACACCTATTTCTGCTGTCGCATCAGTTAAAACATCTGGAGTATTGGTAACTGATATACCTCTTTTTTTTGCAGCTTCTAAATCTATATTTCCAAACCCAACTGCAAAATTAGAAAGTATTTTAACAGAATCTGGTAATTGATTAATTGTTTCAGCATCTAGCTTATCAGTTAAAGCTGATAGTATACCGTCGCAGCCTTCACTCATTTCAATTAATTTTTTTTGTGAATATAATTCATCGTTAAGATTTAAATTTGCATCAAAGATTCCTGCCGCTTTGTCCTCACAAGATCTTAGCAATCTTCTCGTGACCAATATTTTTTTCATTAAGTTAGATTAATTTAAATCGAAGATTTTACCAGGATTCATAATATTATTTACATCTATTGATCGTTTAATAGATTTCATTACAGGTACGTTATCTGGATGTTCTCTAAGTAAGTAATGTTTTTTTTGAAGCCCTATACCATGTTCTCCAGTTATAGTTCCTTCAAGTTCAAGTGCTTTATTAATTAAATCATCACTATATTGTCTTATTCTTTTTTGTTTATCTTCGTCATCTGGATCGTAAAGAACTATAGAATGAAAGTTTCCATCACCAACGTGACCTACCATTGGAGCAGTTAGGCCCAACTTTTGAACTTCTTTTTCTGCCCAAGAAATACACTCAACTAATCTTGAAATTGGAACGCAAACATCTGTAGAATAAACTTTCATGTCATTTCCTAAAGCTTTTACGGAGTAATAAACCTCATGTCGGGCTTTCCATAATTTTTTTTGCTCTTCAGGAGAAGACGCCCATTGAAAATCACTTCCACCATTACTTTTTGAAATTTCTTCTACAATTCCAATATTTTCATTATTTGATGCTTCACTTCCATGGAATTCAAAAAATAGAGTAGGTGACGCTTTTATATTATCTAATTTTGAATATTTAATACTAATTTCCATTTGATCTTTGTTAAGCATTTCAATTCTTGCAATCGGAACACCATATTGGATAACTTCTTGAGATGCTTTAACTGCAGAGTCTAAATCTGGAAAATAACAAACTGCACTCATAATACTTTCAGGTATGGGTGATAATCTTAATTGTACTTCAGTAATAATTCCAAGTGTTCCCTCTGAACCTATAAATAGATTTGTGAGATTATATCCTGCAGAAGTTTTTTTTGTTCTAGCACCTGTTTTAATAATATCTCCATTTGGAAGTACAACTGTCAGACCTGAAATTACAGTTCTCATTGTTCCATATTTAACTGCCATTGTCCCTGAAGCTGATGTAGCTGCCATTCCACCAAGAGCAGCATCTGCGCCTGGATCAATTGGAAAAAATACTCCATCTTCTCTCAAATATTCGTTTAATTGTTTTCTTGTGACATTTGCTTGAACTCTACAATCAAAGTCCTCAGCATTGACACTTAAAACTTTATTCATTTTTTCAAGAGAAATAGTAATACCGTTTTGATTTCCCACAACGTGACCTTCTAAAGAAGTGCCTGTACCAAATGGAACGACTGGTATTTTATGTTCGTTACATAGTTTTAATAATTGAGAAACTTCCTCATTTGTTTCTGGAAATACTACAGCTTTTGAAAGAATTGGATCATACGTATCTTCACCTCTTGCATAATTTGCTCGAGTGGACTCTGAGGTTGAAAATCTTCCGTTAAAGATTTTTTTCAATTCTGTTTGGATTGTTTCATTCATAAGTAAATATTACAGAAAAATCTTTTAAAAATACAGTCTATTTAGAAAGCATCTTACCTATGTTTTCTAAGGCCTGCTGTATGTTATCTCTAGATGCGGCAAAACTAAATCTTACGTAGTCTTGGCAAGTTTGTCCAAATGCTGTTCCAGGCACTATTGCAACGCCTGCTTCATGCATCGCTTTTTTGCAAAATTCTGCGCCAGACATTCCAGTTCCATTAACATTTGGAAAAGCGTAAAAAGCTCCACCTGGTAGACTACACTCTATTCCAGGTAAATCATTTAAGCCTTTATGAATTAAATTTCTTCTTAAAGTGAATTTATCTAACATGTCATTGATTGAATCATCTGGACCGTCTAAAGCTGCTATTCCAGCAAACTGCGCAGCTGCATTTACGCAAGATACACTATTTATTAAAAGTTTGTTGACATGTGCAACCATTTCTTTAGGCCAATAACTCCATCCCAATCTCCAACCTGTCATTGAGTAAGCTTTACTCCAACCCTCTAAAACAATTAATCTTTCTTTTAAAGCCTCATAATGAAAAAACGATGGCATTTCTTTATAGTCAAAAATTTGTCTACTATAAATTTCATCACTTAAGATTGTAACATGGGGGTGCTTTTCTAATTCTTTTGCAAAATAGTCTATTACTGGTTTTTCAACAAAACTTCCTGTTGGATTGTTTGGATTTATTAATATTAACAATCTAGTTTTATCAGTAATTAAAGATAATATTTTATCAGGATCAAATTTAAGATCTTTATCTTCTGTAAGATCATATGGAACAGGTGTTGAGCCAGTATAATTTATCATTGACTCATAAATTGGGAAGGCTGGTGTAGGATGAATTATTTCTGCTCCTGGTTCACCAAAGCATTGAATTGCATAACTCATTGTTGGCTTTCCGCCTGGCATAATTAAAATTCTCTCAGCATCAATATCTGCATTGTAACGTTTTTTAATCCATCTTGTTACAGCTTCTCTGCATTCCGGAATTCCGTTCGACATTACATATCCATGATGACCATCATCCAAAGCCTTTTTAGCTGCTTCAACTACATGCTTTGGAGTTTTAAAATCTGGTTGACCTAATCCCAAATGAATCATTGGGTGACCTTTTGCTTCTAATGCTTTAGCTTCGGCTAGTACACTAAAGGCAGACTCTGTTCCTAAATTTTCTAAATTTTTTGCAAGTATCATAATTTTATTTTTTTAAAGAAAGAAAACTAACTGAAAAGATTAATTATGTCTATTAATTAAAAATTTTTATCTTCTATAGATAATTTTGGACTCATCCAGATCTTTTATACTTTTGCATCCCATCAAAATCATGTTACGTCTTATTTCATCATGCATATTTTGCAGTAATCTTTCTACTCCTTGTTGACCACCAGCCCCTAAACTAAACAAAAAAGCTTTACCAAAACTACAAGCTGTCGCACCTGCTGCTAATGCTTTAAGAACATGTGTTCCTCTTCGAACACCACCATCTAAAATTACCTCTAATTTATCTCCAACAGCATCTCTGATGGCTTTTACCTGATCAAATGGAGATCTAGATCCATCTAGTTGTCTTCCTCCATGATTTGATATCATCACAGCAGTACATCCAATATCTATAGCCCTTTTAGCATCATCAACTGACATAACTCCTTTTAGAGCAATTGGGCCGTCCCATTTTTTTATACAATATTCTGCATCTTTCCAATTCATTGCAGGATCATATTGTTCATTTATGTATCCCATAACTGACTGAGCAATATTAGTACCTTTATCAACTTTGTCTTTAAGATTTGCTAATTCGAATTTCTTATGCGTAAAATAATTAAATACCCATTGGGGTCTCATAGCAAAACTCAATAAACTATCTAAAGTAAATTTTGGTGGCGTTGTAAAACCTGTTCTATGGTCTCTTTCCCTATTTCCAGCAACAATGGTATCAACTGTAATACACATTCCGTTGAAGTTTGCCCTCTTACATCTATCAATTAGGTCATTTGTTATTGATTGATCTTTGTGAATATATAATTGAAAAATTTTTGGCCCACTTGAAAGATTTGCAATTTCTTCAATCGAAAAAGATGCCATAGTAGACATACTGTATATCGTACCAAATTTTTCTGCAGCTCGAGCAGAAGCTTTATCTCCATCTGGGTGATATAAACTTTGCATAGCGGTAGGAGATAAAAAAATTGGCATATCCATCTTTGTTCCAAAGACCTCTGTTTTTAAATCAGGTTCACCAACACTATTTAAAATATTTGGAATTAGATCACAGTCATTAAATGAATCTGTATTTCTATTCATTGTAACCTCATCGTCTGCTCCTCCGTCTATATAATGAAAAATAGGTGCAGGAAGTTTTTTTTTTGCTAACTTTCTAAAGTCATCAAAATTATAGCAATTGCTTAAACTCATTATACTCTGAATCTTAAGTTACTTCTGTTTAGGTCACTGATTTTTGTGCAACCCATTAGTTTCATATCTCGTTGCAATTCAGTTTTATACTGATTTAGTGCTCTTTCCACTCCAGCTTGACCTGCTGCAGCTAAAGCATAAAGATAAAGTCTTCCACCTGAGCAAGCTTTAGCACCTAAGGATAATGCTTTTAACATATGAGTTCCTCTGTGAATTCCGCCTTCACATATAACATCAAGTTTATCGCCTACAGCATCAACGATTTCTGCAAGTTGATCAAAAGGAGATCTAGACCCATCAAGTTGTCTTCCACCATGATTTGAAACCATTATCCCAGTACAACCAATATCTACAGCTTTTTTTGCATCTTCAACGCTCATAATACCTTTAAGGGCAAAATGGCCACCCCATTGAGAACACAGTTTTTCTGCATCTTTCCAATTCATAGATTGGTCTAACATAGTAGAAAAATAACTCCCAATTGAAGAGTTAGTGCTTGTACCTTCTTTTACAAAATCTTGAAGGTGCGGTAATTCAAATTTACCTTTAGTCAGATAGTTTATCCCCCACATAGGCTTAGTAGCAAAACTAAACAAGCTAGATAAAGTTAGTTTAGGCGGAGATGTAAAACCTGTTCTTAAATCTCTCTCTCGGTTTCCGCCTGTAATAGTATCTACCGTTAAAGCCATTACATCAAATTTTGCTGCTTTAGCTCTTTCTAAACATGAGTCATTCAAGCCTCTATCTTTGTGAAAATAAAATTGAAACATCTTAGGAGTATCAATCATAGCAGAAATTTCTTCTACACTGACTGTGGCCAAAGCTGAAACACCAAACATTGTATTAAATTTTTTAGCTGCTTTTCCAACTGCTCTTTCTCCATCATAATGAAAAAGTCTTTGTAATGCTGTTGGTGCTAGGTAAAATGGTAAATCCAATTTTTTTCCAAATATTGTTGTTGAAAGATCAACATTTTCAACTCCTCTTAAAACATTTGGTACCAAATCGACATCATCAAAAGCACTAGTGTTTCTAGCATACGTTATTTCATCATCTGCTGCACCATCAATGTAATGAAAAATTGGAGAAGGTAATTTTTTTTTAGCTAATTTTCTAAAATCTCTAAAATTATGGCAATCTTTTAGGTTCATAATAATTAAAAGTTATTCTTAAAATTAAATAATACTGAGTCACTTCCTGGATTTTTATTACCAATATCTGCATTTGATATATGATTCCAAGTAATGCCAAAAAATGAGTTTTTATTTAAATTATAATTTAATTCAATCTCACTTTTAAACTCTATTGGAAATCCCATATCTTTACC
>CABZDY010000025.1 GCA_902524635.1 uncultured Pelagibacteraceae bacterium | reverse complement strand
TCTGTGCATATTTTTACACCAACAATCTTATCATCAGAATCTAATTTCATTGCAATTTTACCAGAAGCATTGATAGATGAAAAATCCTCTAAGTTATTTTTCCTTATCTTTCCTTTGCTAGTAGCAAAAATAATATGCATGTTTTTTTTATCAACATCTTCATCTGGAAAAGGCATAATCGAGCTTATGGATTGATGGTTTTTCAAAGGTAATATATTAAAGAGAGATTTACCTTTAGATGAAGCAGAGCCTTCAGGTATTTTCCAAGCTTTAACTTTGTAGGCTAAGCCCTCAGTTGAAAAAAATAACAATGATGTATGTGTATCGACGGACAATGTTTGAACAACTGAGTCTTCTTCACGAGTTTTAATTCCTGTTTTTCCTTTTCCACCTCTTTTTTGCTGTTTAACTCCACTTAGAGCTCCTCTTTTTATATATCCTTGAAGAGTTATCGTAATTATTACTGACTCTTTTTGAATGGTTTCTTCTATGTCATAATTAAGAACGGCATCTATAATTTTTGTCCTTCTAGGGACTGAAAATTTATCTTTTATCATCTGTAAATCATTGCTAATTACGCTTAACAATTCATTTTTTGAATTAATAATTTTTTTATATTTAGAAATCTCTGTCGCTAATTTTTTGATTTCTATCTCTATTTCATAAATTCCTATAGCAGTTAATTTTTGAAGTCTAAGTTCTAGTATAGAAGTCACTTGATCATTTGATAATACATATTTTCCTTTATAATTTTTACTATCAACTAATCTAATAAGTTTTGATGCTTGGTTAATTTTCCAATTTGTTTTTAAAAGTGAATTTTTTGCTTCCTCAGGGTTTTTGGATGATTTGATTATTTTAATGACTTTATCAATGTTCTCAACACTAACTGATAATCCAAGCAATATATGAACTCTATCTTCTGCTTTTTTTAAATCAAATTTTGTTCTTTTTATAACTACATCTTCTCTAAACTTTAAAAAGTTTTCTAAAAAATCTTTTAAATTACAAGTCTTTGGTTTTTGATCAACAATTGCCAAAGAATTAAAACCAAAAGATGATTCTATTGAAGTATATTTATATAATTGCCTTTTGACAGTTTCAGGTTCAACATTTCTTCTAAGATCAATTGACACTCTAATACCCTCACTATTAGACTCATCTCTTATATCGCTTATACCTTCAATTTTTTTATCTCTTACTAATTCGGCAATTCTTTCATTTAAATTAGACTTATTAATTTGGTAAGGTATGGATGAAACTACCAGTCTATCTTTACCATTTTTTAAATTCTCTACTGAAATTTCTCCACGTATTTTAAAAGATCCTCTTCCAGTTTTGTATCCTTGCTTTATTATATCTTTTCCAATTATTAATCCGCCAGTTGGAAAATCTGGTCCAGGGATATGTTTCATTAACTCATTAATTTTAATATCTTTGTTTTTAATTAAGGCTAAAGTTCCATCTACAACCTCTCCTAAATTATGAGGTGGTATACTTGTTGCCATTCCAACTGCAATTCCACCAGCACCATTAACTAAAAGATTTGGATATTGTGCAGGTAATACAATAGGTTCTTGCTCTGTCTCATCGTAATTACTTTTAAAGGATACGGTATTTTTTTCTATATCATCAATTAAAAACTGTGAAACTTTTGCAAGTTTAGTTTCGGTATATCTCATTGCTGCAGGAGGATCCCCATCTATAGAACCGAAATTACCCTGTCCATCCACTAAAGGTAGGCTCATTGAAAATTCTTGAACCATTCTAACAAGAGCGTCATAAACAGCTTGATCTCCATGAGGATGATACTTACCAATTACATCTCCTACAATTCTTGCAGATTTTCTAAATTGTTTTGACCAATCAAAACCACCTTTATGCATTGCATATATAATTCTTCTATGAACAGGTTTTAACCCATCTCTGATATCTGGTAATGCCCTACTCACTATTACACTCATAGCGTAAGACAGATATGATGAGCTCATCTCATCATACATTGATATTGGTTTTATATTATTATTTATTTTTGGAATTTCGTTTTTTTCCATATTAATTAAAATGGAATATCGTCGTCTAAGCCACTTTGATCTGGCGCAGGTGCATCATCAAAATTTTGTTTGCTATCTTGTGATGCAATATTATTTTGATTACCGCCGCCAAGCATCGTTAAAGATGAATTGTAACCTTGAATTAAAATTTCGGTTGAGTATTTATCTTGACCACTTTGTTCATCTTTCCATTTTCTTGTTGATAGTTGTCCTTCAACGTACACTTGTGCACCTTTTTTTAGATATTGCTGGACAACATTTACCAAACCTTCATTAAAAACCACTACTCTATGCCATTCAGTCTTTTCTTTTTTTTCTCCAGTATTTTTATCTTTCCAGGATTGACTTGTAGCAAGGCTTAATCTAGCAACACTTTTGCCGTTCACCATTTGCTTAACTTCTGGGTCTGCGCCCAAACGACCAATTAATAATACTTTATTTAAACTTCCAGCCATAATATTTTAATATTTAAGAATGTTTATTATATCACTTATAAACTTGAATATTAATTTTATTAATCTAAAGCAACAAAAATTATGCTTAAAAAGATAGTTATTAAGGGTGCAAAAGAGCACAATTTAAAGAATATAACGCTAGAGATTCCAAAAGAAAAATTTGTTGTAATCACTGGCCTCTCAGGATCTGGAAAATCATCTTTAGCTTTTGATACTGTATATGCTGAAGGACAGAGACGTTATGTTGAAAGTTTGTCTGCTTATGCAAGACAATTCTTAGATAAAATGAAAAAGCCTAATGTAGATTTAATTGAAGGATTAAGTCCAGCAATCTCAATTGAACAAAAAAATACATCTAAAAATCCAAGATCTACAGTTGCAACTGTTACAGAAATTTACGACTACATGAGGGTTCTTTATGCAAGAGCCGGTATTCCCTACTCTCCATTTACTGGACTACCAATCACTTCACAAACTATAAGTCAAATTGTAGATAAAATTAAAACACTACCAAAAAAATCAACAATTTTTTTATATGCACCTGTTGTTAGAGGAAGAAAAGGTGAATATCGGAAAGATATTCTTGGCTACAAAAAAAGAGGATTTAGAAAAATTAAAGTTGATAATAAACTTTACGATATTGATGATGTTCCAGAATTAAATAAAAAATTAAAACATGATATAGCAGTTCTAGTTGATAGAATTGTTTTAAATTCATCTTTAGGAAATAGATTAGCTGAAAGTGTTGAAACAGCAGTAAACTTAGCAAATGGATTAATGTTTGTGGAGTATGAAGATGAAACACTTCCAAAAAAGTTTAGAAAGACTGAAAATTTAATCTTTTCTACTAAGTTTGCTTGTCCTGAAAGTGGTTTTACAATTGAAGAAATAGAACCAAGACTTTTTTCTTTTAATAGCCCTTATGGTGCGTGTGAAGAATGTGAAGGTATTGGTGTTAAATTAAATGTTGATCCGAAATTAGTAGTACCCGATGAAAAGAAAACAATAGCAGATGGGGCTATTGAACCCTGGTCAAAATCATCATCTTTATATTATGCACAAACTTTAGCCTCTATAGCAAAACATTATGGTTTTTCATTAAATGATAGATGGTCGAGGCTTTCAAAAAAAATAAAAGATGTAATTTTATTTGGATCTGATGAAGAAGAAATCAAATTTTCTTATGACGATGGATATGAAAAGTATTCACATAAAAAAACATTCGAAGGGGTGGTAAATAATTTAGAAAGAAGATTTTTAGAAACAGATAGTGATTGGAAAAGAGAAGAAATATCTCAATATCAATCAGACACAAAGTGTGAAAGATGTAATGGGCACAGATTAAAAGATGAAGCTCTATGTGTTAAAATTAATGATCACAATATAAGTGAAGTAACTGAAAAATCTATATTTGATGCAAAGGAATGGTTTAAATCACTTGAGACAAAATTAGATAAACGTCAACTAAAAATTGCACAGCATATTTTAAAAGAAATTAATGAGAGATTAAATTTTCTGCTAAATGTTGGTCTTGACTACCTAACTTTATCAAGAGAGTCTGGTACTTTATCGGGTGGTGAAGCACAAAGAATAAGACTAGCCTCGCAGATAGGTTCGGGATTAACCGGAGTATTGTATGTACTTGATGAACCTTCTATCGGTTTGCATCAAAAAGATAATGTTAAATTAATTAATGCATTAAAAAGACTTAGAGACTTAGGAAATACAGTCATTGTTGTAGAACATGATACTGAAACCATGGAAAATGCAGATCATATAATTGATCTTGGTCCAGAAGCTGGAAATAAAGGTGGCGAAGTAATCGCTCAAGGATCGTATAATGATATATTAAATAATAACAATAGTATTACAGGAAGATACTTATCTAACAAAAGCTTCATACCAATACCAAGAACTAGAAGATTAGCCAAAAATGGAAGATTTTTGGAAATTAATGGGGCTAGTGGAAATAATTTAAACAATGTAAATCTTAAAATTCCATTAGGAAGTTTTACCTGTGTAACGGGTGTTTCAGGAAGTGGTAAATCAACATTAATACTTCAAACTCTTTATAACGCTCTAAACCTTACCCTTAATAATAATAAATCGAGAAAAATTCCAAAACCATTTAGAGGATTTAAAGGTATTGAATTAGTTGACAAAATTATTGATATAGATCAATCCCCTATTGGTAGAACTCCTAGATCTAATCCAGCAACTTATACTGGTGCGTTTGGTCCAATAAGGGACTGGTTTACTAATTTACCAGAGTCAAAAAGTAGAGGTTATAAACCTGGAAGATTTTCCTTCAATGTCAAAGGTGGTAGATGCGAAGCTTGTGAAGGTGATGGAGTAATAACATATGAAATGCATTTTTTACCTGATGTTTATATAACTTGTGATGAATGCAAAGGAACTAGATATAATAGAGAAACGCTAGAAATTAAATTTAAAGACAAGAGTATTGCAGATGTTTTAAATATGACAGTAGATGAAGGGTGCGAATACTTTGAAAATATTTCTAATATTAAAACAAAATTGCTTACACTCAAAAAAGTTGGATTAGGATATATAAAAATTGGTCAACAAGCCACAACCTTATCTGGTGGTGAAGCTCAAAGAATAAAGCTTGCAAAAGAATTATCTAAAAGGTCAACTGGAAGAACAATATATATATTGGATGAACCGACAACAGGACTGCATCAACACGATATTAAAAAATTATTGGAAATTTTACATACCTTTGTTGCAACTGGAAATACTGTTGTTGTTATAGAACATAATTTAGATGTTATAAAAACTGCTGATTATATAGTTGATATGGGTCCAGATGGTGGTGTAAAAGGAGGAAATATCATAGCTGAGGGTAAACCTGAGGAAATTATCAATTTTAAAGATAGTTATACAGGTAAATTTTTAAAACCAATGTTGGACAATAAGTTCAAAAAAACTGCTTAAATTTTAATTAAAAATGTTATAAAATATAATTATCATGACTTCGATTCTTCAATCATTATCTAAAACAGTTCATATCTCCTTAGCATTATCCATTTTACTATTTTTAGGTTTATACTTTGGAAATGGTGGTTTTGATATCGACGTTGTTTTTTGGAGTTGGTTATTTAGATATATACATGTCATTGTTGCAATTATGTGGATCGGTTTACTCTGGTATTTTAATTTCGTTCAAATACCAAATATGGCTAAAATACCTGACGAACAAAAACCAGCAATTGGAAAAGTTATAGCTCCAGCAGCACTTTTTTGGTTTAGATGGGCAGCTTTAGTTACAGTAATATCAGGACTGATCTTAGCTTATTTAAACGGTTATGTTCATCAAGCTATGACTTTAGGAATTGGATCAGGCGGTGGTAAAGCAACTGCCATAGGAATTGGTATGTGGTTAGGAATTGTTATGGCATTTAATGTTTGGTTTGTAATATGGCCAAATCAGAAGAAAGCATTAGGTATTATTGAGGTTGAAGCTGATGTTAAGGCTAAATCTGCAAAAACTGCGATGCTATTTTCTAGAACAAATACACTTCTATCTTTGCCAATGCTTCTGACGATGGTAATAGCTCAAAACCTATATTAATCTTTTTCTTCTTTAACTATTGTTCTTTGGCTGACATTCAGTGCAACTAAAATAGGATTTGCTATATATATTGAAGAGTAGGTTCCAAAAATAACTCCTAATATCATTGCTAAAGAAAAGCCTTTTAATATTTCACCACCAAATAAATATATTGAAAAAAGAGCTAACAATGTAGTTACAGATGTAATTATTGTTCTAGATAAAGTCTCATTAATTGAAATATTAGTTAAGTCAAAAATCTTAACATCAGAATACTTTCTTAAATTTTCTCTAACCCTATCGAATATAACAACGGTATCGTTCATTGAATAACCAACAATAGTTAAAACAGCAGCTACAATAGAAAGGTTTATCTCAAGTGAAAAAATAGAAAATATACCTAATGTAATTATAACATCGTGAAATATAGCCAAAATAGCTCCTAAACTAAACTGCCATTCAAATCTTATCCAAATATACAATAGCATCGCCGCAAGCGACAAACTTATAGCAATAATTCCTGATTTTAAGAGTTCTGAGCTTACTTTAGGACCAACATTTTCTACTCTTCTAAAGTCAACATTGCCAATAGAGCTTGATAATTTATTTTGAATATTTTTAATAAATTCAGGATCATTTGAATTTTGCTTTTCAAATTTAACAATAAAGTCTGTTTCATTGCCAAATTTTTTGACAGATACATCTCCTAAATTCATTTGATTAAAGCTATCTCTAATAAGACTGATATTATTCGTTTTATCTGTAGTTCTTAATTCAATTAAAGTACCACCTTTGAAATCAACACCATAATTTAAACCTTTAAAAATTAAAAATACTAATGAAATCACTATCAGGATAAGCGATAATATATTAAATTTTCTATAAAACTTATTAAAAGAAATATTGCTCATTTTAAAGAAGCTGCTCCTTATCCTTATTTTTGACTACATATAAAGAAGTTAATAATCTTGCTATAAAATATACTGAAAACAAAGTAGTTAAAATTCCAACACCTAAAGTTACAGAAAAACCTTTTACAGGTCCTGATCCCATAAAAAACAAAATGAATGCTGCAATAAGAGTTGTAATGTTTGCATCTAAAATAGTTGTTCTTGATTTTGTATATCCAGCATCAAAAGCTATTATTGGATTTTTTTCATTTTTAGTCTCTTCTTTTATACGTTCAAAAATCAAAACATTTGCATCAACAGCCATACCAACAGTTAAAATTATACCTGCAATTCCAGGTAAGGTTAATGTTGCTTCAAACAAAGTAAGAATACCAATTAGCAAAAAGAGATTTGATACGAGAGCTAAATTAGCAATTAATCCAAATGCTCTATATTTATAAATCATAAATAAAATAACTAGCAAGAAACCAATAAATAAAGATAAAATACCAGCATCTATTGAGTCTTGACCTAAGTCTGGTCCAACTGTTCTTTCTTCGATTATATTTAAAGGTGCAGGCAATGCTCCAGATCTAAGTAGCAATGCAAGATCTGTTGCAGATTGAAAAGTAAAGTCACCTGAGATTTGTCCGGATCCACCAATTATAGGTTCTCTAACTGAAGGAGCACTAATTATTTTACCATCTAAAACTATTGCCAATTGTTTGCCAACCCCCGTACTAGTTGCCTTACCAAATTTTTTGGCACCTACTCTATCTAAACTAAACGAAACTACTGTTTCATTTGTTTGAGAATTCATTGTTGGCTTTGCATCAACTAAGTTATCACCACTTAAAATTATTCTTTTACTAACAATTGCATCTCTAGAACCATCCTCAAATGATAATTTTTCAGTTCCAAAAGACTCTTCATTATTTTGAGAAATAAATTGAAATGTGAGATTTGCTGTTTTTCCAAGTAAAGACTTAATTCTATTTGGATCATCTAAGCCAGGTAATTCAACTAATATTCTATCATTTCCTCTTTTTAAAATATTAGGCTCATTTGTTCCAACTTCATCAACTCTTCTTCTTACAATTTCAATAGCCTGATCTAATGAGGAATTTTTTAATAAAACCAATCCATATCTAGAATAATTTAATGAGAAAAGATTTCCATCTTCTAAAACATCAAATTCATGAGATTTGTATGTTGGATAATAAGTATTAACATCACTGTCTTTATCATTTAAAATATTTATAACATTTTCAATTTCGTTATCTGTTGTTTCAAATGAAATTGTATCACCTTTGAGTGAAAAATTTTTAAGAGTTATTTGCTTTTCTTTAAAATATCTTTTTAATTCAATTATTTTTGCCTGAAGTTTTTGGGTAATTACTGGCCGATTATCTATTTCAAGAAGTAAGTAAGATCCACCTTGTAAGTCTAAACCTAAATTTATATTTTTTGAAAAAAAATTATCATCAAACTTAACAAAATTTGAAATAGCGAAATAGGAAAAAATAATTGTAAACACAATTACTGAAATTATTCGTAATTTTGAAAAGTATAACACTTTTTTATGATGTTATTTTTTTGGTTCTGTAGAACTTACTAAACCTTGAATTCCTGTTGCTCTGACAACTTCGACATTCACATTATCAGAAATTTTTACCTCAACTTTTTCGTTATCAATTATTCTTTCAACAGTACCAACTATACCACCAGAAGTAATTACTTTGTCCCCTCTTTTAAGTGCTTCAACCATAGCTTTATGATCTTTTACTTTTTTCTGTTGAGGTCTAATAAGAAAAAAATAGAAAATAACAAAAATTAAAATTAAAGGTATAAATTGTCCAATTCCAGCATCCATAACGTATTCAATTAAGTTAAGGCTATTTATCCTATCTATTATTCAAACTCAACTCTTAATTGATAGAAATTTTATCTATATTTGGCATATATGGCTTCAGAACATCTGGTATCAAAATAGATCCATCCTCTGTTTGATAGTTTTCCATAATAGCAATCATAGTTCTGCCAACTGCCAATCCACTACCATTAAGAGTGCCAACAAATTCTTTTGTGCTATCTTGTGCTTTATATCTAGCTTTCATTCTTCTTGCTTGGAATGTGCCACAAGATGAGCAACTAGATATCTCTCTATATTTATTTTCAGATGGTAGCCAAACTTCAATGTCATAGGTTTTTTCTGCACTAAAACCCATGTCACCTGTACATAAAACAATTTTTCTATAAGGAAGTTTTAACGCGTCCAATATCATTGAAGCAGAATTAGACATTCTTTCTAATTCTTCTGAACACTTATCGTTTTCAACAATACTTACTAATTCCACCTTATAAAATTGATGCTGCCTGATCATACCTTTAGTATCTTTACCGTAACTACCCGCTTCTTTTCTAAAACATGGCGTTGATGCGACTACTCTAATTGGTAATTTATTCTTTTCTAAAATTTGATTTTTTACAATATTTGTCAAAATTACTTCAGCAGTTGGTATTAAGAACTTTCTTCCTTCACCCTCATCTAGCTTAATTTCAAATTGATCATTTTCAAATTTTGGCAATTGTCCAGTGCCAAACATTGTTTCAGCGGTCGCAATTAATGGAGGAGATATTTCTGTATAACCATTTTTTTGAGTATGCGTATCAATCATAAAATTTGATAAAGCTCTTTCTAATTGTGCTAATTCTTTTTTAACAAATACAAACCTAGAGCCAGTTGTTTTTGTGGCTAAGTCAAAATCAAGCATATTTAATTTATCCCCTAGCTCATAGTGAGTTTTAGGCTTAAAATTAAAATCTTTTATTTCCCCTTTTTTTTCTATTTCTTTATTTGAATTTTCATCTTTTCCAACTGGGACATCGCTCAATGGTATATTGGGGATAGAAGATAAAATATCAGTAATCTGGGTCTGTAATTTTATTTGATTCTTATTAATTTCTTCAATTTTTAAAGAAAGTTCTTTTGATTTTTCAAATAAACTTTGGTCTTTCGATTTTGAAATAGACTTTTTTTCCATTTCAAATTTTTCTTTTTCTTGAATAAGCTTTCTATTTTCCCCATCTAAACTTATTATGTTATCAAGACTTATATCAATATTTCGATTTTTAAGTTTTTCCTTAAAGTTTTCGAAGTCATTTCTGATATCTTTAATATTGTGCATTTTTTTCTGCTGCTTTCTTTTCAATTATTCCTACTGATATTATTGATAATTCATATAAAATTAATAAAGGTATGCCTAAACCAATTTGTGTGATTGGATCTGGTGGCGTTAATACAGCTGCTGCTGCGAATATTATTACAACAACATATTTTCTTCTTTCTTTTAAAAATGTTGAATTCACAACTCCAATTCTAGCTAATAAACTTAATACTACTGGTAATTGAAAACTTAAACCAAATGCAAAAATAAGCTTCATTACCAATGATAAATACTCATTTACTTTAGCTTCTAATTGAATTGGTAAATTGGTAGCTGCACCTAAGCTCTCGAAGGATAAAAAAAACTTTATAGCTAAAGGCATAATTAGATAATAAACCAACATTCCTCCAAGTAAGAATAGAATTGGTGTTACCACTAAGTAAGGCATTATCGCTTTCTTTTCATGATTATAAAGTCCAGGTGCTATAAATTTCCAAATTTGTATTAATATAAATGGGCTTGTGATAAAAAAAGCAGCAAAAAAAGAAACCTTTAAGTATGTTAGAAATGTTTCTTGAAGAGCGGTAAATATTAACCTTCTATTTGTGTCGTCATCTTTTACAGCATTTGCATATGGTTCAACTAAAAATCCATAAATGTACTCAGAAAAATAATAACAAATTACAAATAAAATAGCTAAAAATATAAATGAATTTATTAATCTTTTTCTAAGTTCAGTTAAATGACTTATGAAACTTCCTTCTTTGTCTTTACTCATCTTTTTTTTTCTCTTGGTTTTCTGATTTAGGTTTTTCGTCTATATCAGTATTTAAAGTTTCATTTGTTAAATCACTTACTTGACCTTGAACATCACGAACATATCTCTTGGCTGAACCAATCCATGAACCAATTTTTTTTAACATGTATGGAAAATCCTTAGGGCCTACTACGATAATAGCTATTGAGACTATGATTAATATTTCTAGCCAGCCAATTGACGGCATTTGTTATTCTTTTTTATTAGAGTCTTGATTTTCTGAAATGTTTTTAGTCTGGTCTTCATCATTAACATCTGTAGCCATCCCTTTTTTAAAACTTTTAATTCCTTTAGCTACATCACCCATTAGGCTAGAGATTTTTC
>CABZDY010000024.1 GCA_902524635.1 uncultured Pelagibacteraceae bacterium | reverse complement strand
TTAAAAGTATTATTAAAATCTATAATAAGGATACTGATATATCAAAAAAAGTATTTTCAAGATTAAAAACTCTCAGCACATTACGTTTTAATTATTACCCTAATCAATCAAAGCCTGTTGAAATTTCTAAACAAGATGGAGTTGCTCTTGGATGTGAAACACATGTAGATAGTGGTATTTTCACAGTACTTTACCAAAACAAAAAGGGTGGTTTACAAGTACAAAACCGTAAAACAAAAAAATGGCACGATGTTCCCTTTGATAAAAATTCTTTAGTTGTAAATTCTGGAAGAGCGCTTGAATATTTAAGTAATGGAAGGTTTAAAGCAACTAATCATAGGGTATTATGGAACAAGCAAAAAAGGCTTTCAGTTCCTTTCTTTTTTGAACCCTCATATGACTTTAAAATGAATCTTTCATTTTTAAATAAGAAAAAACATACTAAAAACGGTCTTAGATACGATAAATTTCTTAATAAATCTCTTAAAAAATTCGTTGAATATCAAAGGTAAGAATAATAATATAATTTTATAAAGCGATACATAACTCGTCGTAATTTCATATACGAAAGTGGGATCGGTCGTCTTTAAATTAATTTTTAAAGGAGGCTTTAATGAAGTTTGGTTATTTTTGTAATACTACAAATTGGACACACAAACCGTATCATAAATTATTAGATGAAACTAAACAGATCACCGAATATTGTGATCAAAACAGTTGGAATTCAATTTGGTTTACTGAACACCATTTTAACCATGAAGGAATGGAGTCGTGTACCAATCCCCTAATGCTAGGAGCAGATGCTGCAGCAAGAACAAAAAATATAAGAATAGGACAAGCAGCAAATGTAATAACTTTTCATAATCCTATAAGATTAGCAGAAGATATTGCTACACTTGATCAACTTTCAAAAGGAAGAGTAGAAGTTGGTGTTGCAAGAGGTGTTTATGGAAGAGAAGCAATTAATTTAAATAAAGAAGCAGATCTAAAAGATCAGGCAAAAAATTTTAGATTATTTGCTGAAACATTAGACATTTTGAAAAAAGCATGGTCAGAGAAATTTTTTAATCATGATGGAGAATTTTATACTTACCCCTCACCAAACTATGTTTGGCAGCATGACATGAGCCCGCCAAGTGAAGAATTTATGAATATGGCAGATAGCACTATGAAAAAAATTAGTGTTCTTCCAAAGCCTTATCAAAATCCACACCCTCCAATACATCAAGTTGTTGATGGTATAAGATCTATAGAGTGGGCAGCAGAAAATAATATAAATGTAATTATGTGGATACCTACAGTTAAGGCATTGAAAATAAGATTTGAAGCTTACAAAAATAAAAGATCTGAAGTTACTAAAAAAAATGTCCCTTTAGGTGAAGGAGTTACTCTCGTTAGAGATATGTTTGTCGCTGACACTATGGAAGAGGCCAAAGAAAAAGCAGGCCAACATATGGTAAATTATATGAAATGGGTTTGTCATTGGAGAGGTCTTGGCAATCACATGGATCCCGGTGAAGAGCTTCCAGAAACAAAGGGTAAATTAGATCTTCTTAATTATGAGTTTTTACATAAGAGAAATATGTTGTTTGGTACTCCTGAATATGTAACAGATAAGATTAAAGAACTACAATCAGAGCTTAATCTTCAAAATCTTCAAGTCTGGTCTAACTTTCCAGGCGTGAAACATGAAGATTGTATGAAAAGTATTAAACTATTCACTGAAAAAGTAATGCCTAACTTTAAAAATGATCTAGATACTGAAGTTAAAAAAGTATCGTGATTAAGACCAAGAATACCTTGACCGGTGGTCAAGCGGCAGTGAAATCATTAAAGAAAGAAAAAGTTAAACACGTCTTTGGTCTAATTGGTTCAGCAACCATGGAAATGTTTGATGCATTGTATCATGAAAAAAAAATTAAATTTATAGGTGTAAGAGACGAAAGAACTGGAACGCATATGGCGGATGGATATGCAAGAGCTTCGAATCAACCAGGTGTAATAATTGCTGGTCAAAACGGTCCAGGAGCAACTAATCTCGTCACAGGCATAGCGCAAGCAAAAGCAGCATTTTCTCCTGTAGTATCTATTGCAGGTTTATATTCTACTAAAGATAAGATGGAGGATGCCTTTCAAGGACTTGATCAACAATCACTTTTTGATCCTATAACGAAAAAAACATGGACAGTAAAAAAGGCAAGTCATATACCAACGGCCTTTAGAGATGCTTTTAATCTTGCAATGTCACCACGTAGAGGACCAGTTTGTATAAACCTTCCAAGAAATGTTCTTTCTGATACTTCAAAGTTTAAGATTAATGAAAAAAAAAAATCTTATAAAGCTGAAAGTGACTTAAAAAGTAAAAAGAATTCAATTGATAGAACTATAAAACTTATTCTCAACTCAAAAAAAACAGTAATTGTTGCTGGAGGAGGAATAAAATATAATTCAAAATTTAAGTCTGTAACAAAGCTTGCTGAATTTTTAAATATTCCAATTGTAACTGCAGCAGGACATGGAGATGCAATTCCCTTCAGTCATAAGTTAAATGCAGGGCAAATGGGACCTAGAGGAAATATTGTTGCATCAAGATTGGTCAAAGAAGCAGAGCTAATTATTGCAATTGGTACAAGACTTGGTTTCAATTCTACTTTCTATTCGTATGACAATATAAATAAAAATGCGAAAATTGTACAAATTGAGTTAGAAAAAACAATGATAGGAAGATACTTTCCAGTTAATGTAGGTATTCATGGCGATGCTGCTATTGTGACAGATCAAATTTTAGCTGAGTTAAGAAAACAAAAGAAAATTTTCCATTACAAAGAGTGGACAAACAGCTTTTTATTAGAGAGATCAAAATTTCTTAAAGATAGAGATAATATAAAGTCAAAAAATTTTCCAATCCAACCGAATGGTCTATTCAGAGAATTAAGAAAAGTACTACCGAAAAATACTGCAATAACACTTGATGCTGGAACACTTTGTCTTCAAGCAACAGATGCTTTAGAATATTACAATCCTCCTGCCCTTTTCACACCTCTTGATTTTGGTTTAGTAGGCTTTTCATTTGCATGTGGTTTGGGAATAAAGGTTGCAAAACCTAATAAAACAGTTGTTAGTTTAATGGGTGATGGCGGATTTGGAATGACTATTTCTGAATTAAGTACTGCTGTAGAGCATGGCATTAACACAATTACAATTGTAATGAATAATAAGAGTTGGGGAGCAGAAAAAGCTTATCAAAAAGATTTCTATGGTGAAAGATATTTAGGAGCTGATATTCAAAGTCCTCCTTTTGATGAAGTTGCGAAACTATACGGTGCTAAAGGAATTAAAGTTAAAAAATTATCAGAAGTTAATGAGGCAGTAAAAAGTGCATTGAGAGTAAATAAACCAGTTGTTATAGATGTTGATGTAGATCCAAAAGCGTTATACAGTTTTAGAAGAGATAGCTTTACACATAGAATAAGAAAATGAAATTAGAATTACGTAAGTTTGCTAAATTTGTAGATAAGACTTTTATTGAAGGTGGAAAAGAAGCTAAAGAACCTGTTTTGATGGTTTCTGTTGCTGCAGTTTTTAAAAATCCTTGGGATGGAAAAGGTTTTGTGGAAGACTTAAAACCCATTATTTTAGATCTAGCTCCTAAACTCGGAGATTTATTGGTTCCTGAACTTATAAAAGAAATAGGCTCTCCTGATAAAATATTAGCATATGGGAAAGCAGGTGTGGTTGGACTGAATGGAGAAATAGAACATGCATCAGCATTTATTCATACATTAAGATTTGGTAATAAGTTCAGAGATGCTGTTGGAGGAACTTCTTATTTAAGTTTTACGAATACAAGAGGTCCGGCTGGATCAAAAATATCTATTCCAATGATGCACAAAACAGACTCTGGTTTAAGACCATATTATCTTACACATGAGTTTACAATTCATGATGCTCCATTTAATGATGAAATTGTTATTGCAATTGGTGGCGCTTCGACAGGTAGAGCTCATGCAAGAACAGGTGATAGGTACCAAGATATGAAGGAGATGGGCATTGAACCAAAATAATAATGATCAATGCAACAGACTCTAAAGGTACATTCTATAAACTAAATCAAAAAGAAGGAATTCCAATAGTATTTATTCATGGTGTGGGTCTTGATCATAATATTTGGGATCCACAAATTAATGAATTTGATAATACAGTTTTAATTTATGATATTCTTGGACATGGTAGAACACCTTTAAATAAAGAAAAAATAAGTTTTGATGATTTTTCAAATCAAATTATTGATCTAATTGATGAATTAAAATTTGATAAAATTCACCTTGTTGGATTTTCAATAGGCTCATTGATTGCAAGAAACTTTGGAACAAAATTTAGTGATAGATTGAAATCCCTAACATTGTTGTGCTCAATATTTAATAGATCTGATGATGAACAAAAAATAGTAAATGAAAGGTTTGAGCAGACAAAAAAAGATCAAAAACTAACAAAAGACGCACTCAAAAGATGGTTTAATAAGGATTTTATTGAAAAAAATCCTCTAATTTCAGATAAAATCATCACAATTCTTAAAAATAATAATATGGATAACTTTATCAAAGTTTACTCATTGTTTGTAAATCACAAAGATAACGAAAAATTTGAAAATATTAATGTTAAAACACTTGTGATGACTGGAGAAGGTGATGTCGGCTCAACTCCAGAAATGACTTATAATCTGAGTAAGAAAATTAAAAATTCTGAAGCAAAAATAATACCTGTAGGTAAACATCTGTGTAGTATTGAATGCTCTTATGATGTAAATAAAGTAATTAAAGATCATATTAAAAATGCCTGAATTGAAAAAATACAAAATGTTTATAGGAGGAGAATGGGTTGACTCCGACACTAAAAAAACTTTTGAAACTTTAAATCCAGAGGATAATAAACCATGGGCTATTGTTCCTGAGGCAAGTGCTTCTGATGTAGATAAAGCAGTTCAAGCAGCCCAAAAAGCCTTTGAAGGAGATTGGCCTAAAATATTACCGCGTGAAAGAGCAAAGTTTCTAAGAGCTATTGGGAATAAGCTTAGAGATAACGCAGAATTACTTGGAAAAATTGAAACTATAGATACTGGAAAACTTTATAGAGAAACAAATAAACAGGCAAATTATATTGCTGAGTATTATGATTATTATGCAGGTATGGCAGACAAGGTCGAAGGCACAGTTCTGCCAATAGATAAACCAAATATTCAAGCCATAACTTCAAGAATACCTATTGGTGTTATTGCTGCTATTGTTCCATGGAATTCTCAAATGTTTTTAACAGCTACAAAACTTGCGCCTGCTTTAGCAATGGGAAACACGGTGGTTATTAAATCCTCAGAACTTGCTCCAGCAGTAATGTTTGAATTTGCAAAACTTATTGAAGAAACTGGTATTCCTAAAGGAGTAGTTAATGTTATTACAGGATTTGGAGACCCATGTGGAAAGGCTTTAACTACACATAATTTAGTTGAAAAAGTTGCTTTTACAGGTGGGCCTGAAACTGCAAGACATATAATTAGAAATTCAGCAGAAAATTTATCAGAAGTAAGCTTAGAACTTGGAGGAAAAAGTCCTGTTGCAGTGTTTGATGATGCTCATCAAGAAAATGCTATTAATGGAATTACTGCAGGAATATTTGGAGCTAGCGGACAGAGTTGTATTGCTGGTTCAAGGCTATATCTTCAAAAAGGAATTTACGATGAGTTTCTTGATAAACTCACAAAAAGAGCTGAAAAAATAAAAATTGGTGCTCCCATGGATCCAGACACAGAAATGGGACCTTTGAGTAATTATAAACAGTTAGAAATTATTGAAAAAAACATAAAAAAAACCACTGAACAGGGCGGAAAAATAAAATGTGGTGGTGAAAGGCATCCATTTTCGAATGAGGGATACTACTTTCCTCCTACAATAATTGAATGTGATAATCACAATCTTCCAACCGCAGAAAATGAGCTTTTTGGGCCAGTTTTATCTGTTATGAAATTTGATACAGAAAAAGAGGTAATAGAGAAAATGAACGATAATCAATATGGATTATCTTCTGGAGTGTATACGAGTGACTTCTCGAGAGGTCTAAGAGTTTCTAATGCAATAAGAGCAGGTATAACATTTGTAAATACTTATCGATTGATTTCTCCTTCAGCACCTTTTGGTGGAATTAAAGATAGTGGATATGGAAAGGAAGCAGGAATGGACTCAATTAAGGATTATACTAGAGTAAAGACAACTTGGTATTACACATCTGATGAAGCAACTTTAGATCCTTTCTCTATAAGATAATTTTTGTCTGCAAAACATACTTTACTTATTTTATTTGTTGTATTTTTATTAGGAAGTGCATATCCAACTGGCAAGCTTGGATTGAACGACACTATTCCACCAATTCTTTTTGGTTCATTAAGAATGGCTATTGTTTTTATTTGTTTAATTCCATTTTTTAAAATTCAAAGTATAGATAAAAAATATATTATTCCTTTGATTGGGTTTTCATTATGTTTTGGTGTTGCAGTGAATATGTTTTTATATTTATCTATAAATGCATCAAGTATACTTGCACCAATTACAATAGGGGCTCAACTTTCAATTCCCTTTGGGATTATACTAAGCTCAATATTTTTACATGAAAAAATAAGTTATAAAAAATGGATATTAATTATGATATCTTTTTTTGGTATTGTCATACTTGCATTTGACCCAAAAGTAATCGAGGAAATAATAGGGTCACTTCTTATTTGTGGTATGGCTTTTTTTTATGGACTATCCCAAGTATTTTCGAGATATTTAAAAGAATTAGATGTTAAATTTACTAATACTATAATGAGCTTTACTGGATTTATAATTTTAATAATATTGTCTGCAATATTTGAGGGAAATACATTTCAAACAATAAAAAATATAAGTTTAGGAAGTTGGTTCACAGTTTTATACGCTGGAGCAATTATTTCTTTGCTTGGACATTTAATGATGTTCTATCTTTATAAATTTTATCCTCTTGATATGGTATTGCCATTCTACGCTTTATTCCCTGTATTTGGTTTAATCCTTACTTTTTTTATTTTTGGTGAGATTCCATCTCTAGTAACAGTAATTGGAGGAATAATTGTCATTACTTCAGTGTTTTTTGCTCAAAAAATGAGATAATTTTCTCATTGAAAATTAAAATCAATAGGATTTAATTTTGTTTATATAAATTGTTAACAATTAGAGGGAATATATGAAAAAACTAGTATTAGCGATGTTTGTATTTGTTTCTTGCTTTGCAACTAAAGCATATTCAGATGGACATGGCATTAAAATGGGAATTATTTTAGGATTTACAGGTCCTATTGAGTCCCTAACTCCAGCAATGGCTGCATCTGCAGAGCTTGCATTTAAAGAAGCTTCAGATTCAGGTTCATTACTTGGAGGAAAGAAGATTTCTGTTGAAAGAGCAGACTCAACTTGTGTTGACTCAGCTGCTGCGACAGCTGCTGCAGAAGGTTTAATATCTGGCGGTGTAGTAGCAATTATGGGTGCTGATTGTTCTGGTGTAACCGGAGCTATTGCAACTAACGTTGCTGTTCCAAATGGTGTAGTTATGATTTCACCATCAGCTACTTCTCCAGGATTAACTGATCTTAATGATAATGGATATTTCTTTAGAACTGCTCCATCTGACGCAAGAGGTGGTCAAGTATTAGCAGATATTACTAAAGATAGAAAAGTTAAAAGTATTGCAGTTACACACACTAACAACGACTACGGTAAAGGTTTAGCAGATGTATATGTTGCAGCTGTTAAAGCTCATGGAATAAACGTAACAGTCGTTACAGCTCATGAAGAAGGTAAAGGAGACTACGGTGCTGAAGTTGCAACATTGGCAGCAGCAGGTGGCGATGCTTTAGCTGTGTTAGGTTACTTAGACCAAGCTGGTGGAAGTATCATTGATGGTTCATTAGACTCAGGTGCCTTTGACGTATTTGTTTTATCTGATGGAATGATCGGTGATTCTTTAACTGACAGATTCGGAAATGATCTAAACAAATCATTTGGATCTTTGCCAGGGTCAATGGGTAAAGGTGCTACAATTTTTAAAGGTGTAGCTGGTGGAGCAGGAATTGATTCATCTGGACCTTATACTTCAGAGTCTTATGATGCTGCAGCTTTGATTGTACTTGCAATGCAAGCTGGTGGAAAAGCTGATAGAGCTACAGTTCAAGCAAATGTAATGTCTGTTGCAAATGCTCCAGGAGAAAAAATTTATCCAGGAGAATTGAAAAAAGCATTAGATTTACTTGCTAGTGGTAAAGCAGTTAACTACGAAGGAGCATCTAGTGTTGAATTCACTGATGTTGGAGAAGCATCAGGTGCCTTTATTGAAAAAGAAATTAAAGGTGGAAAATTCAAAGACAAAAAACAAAGATAATATTTGTTAAATAAAACTCCAGCGGTGAAAACTGCTGGAGTTTTTTTATTTTAGAATACTCATTAAAACATAAATTGATAGTTGTGACATGAAGAGCACGATTAAATAATTAATTATTTTCCATAGCCTTTCGCTACCTATATAATTTGATAAGAATTTTGAGAGATATCCTAGGATAAAAAAGAAAAGAAATGATGAAACCGATGCCCCAATACCAAAAAGGTATTTTTGATTTATTAAAAAGTCTTTAGAAAAGTTGCCTAAAAAAAAGACCGTATCTGAATAAACATGGGGATTTAAGTAAGTAAAACCCAATGTTTTTAGGATTATTGAGATTAAAGTATTACTATCAGAGCCCTCATTAATCAAAACTTTATTATTAATTGATTTTAACTTTCTGAAGATAAAATTAATTAAAAATAAGAGCAGAAGTAAATTCAATATTAACTCTACCGATGGTGAAAAAAAGCTCTGAAAATGTTGAAATAAAAATATTCCTAAGAAAATAAGTAATAAATCAGATAATGAACAAACTAAGCAAACAATAAATACATATTTCTTTTTAAGACCTTGTTCAATTACAAATATATTTTGAGCTCCAATTGCTAGGATTAAACTAAGACCAGTAAGAAAACCAAAAATTAAATAGCTCACTTTTTAAGATTATTGTTTAATAATCTTTTCAGGAATTATCCCCTGTGGTCTAAATCTCATTATTAAAAGAAGGCCTATTCCAACTAATAAAAATCTAAAATACGGTGCACTATTTATTAAATGAATTTTTATCTCATTTGTTTCTGGAAGATGTGCAGTAAATAGATTTATAAAAAATAATGCAATTGGTGCAGCTTCTACCCATAAAAACCAAACTACAAAACCACCAAGAATTGCTCCAAAATTATTACCTGTTCCACCTACAATTACCATCACCCATATAACAAATGTATATCTCATAGGTCGGTAACTTCCTGGTGTAAATAATCCATCATTAGTTACCATCATTGCTCCCGCTATTCCAACAATGGCTGAACCTAAGATAAATATAAATAAATGCTGTTTAACAACATTCTTTCCCATTGCACTTGCCGCTTCTTCATTATCTCTTATGGCTCTCATCATTCTTCCCCAGGGTGAATAAAGTGCTTTTTGAGTAACTAACAATAAAATAATAACTACTACTAAAAATAACCCAGCAAAACAAAGTTTTACATAAATTGAAGACGCATCTATTACTAATTGGTTTAAAAGATCTTGTCTTTCCGTAAGTGAGTTGGTTAATGATAATTTTGTATTATGAAGTTTTTCAACTAGGTTTATAAACCATGGTGATGTCTGTAAATCTATCTCATAAGGAGCAGGTCTTTTTAATCCTATTACATTTTTTACGCCCCTTGCTAACCAATCCTCATGCTTTATAATTGAAACAACTATTTCAGCTATTAATAAAGTTGCTATGGCCAGATAATCTGCTCTTAAACCTAATGCAACTTTTCCAACTATAAATGCTAAACCAGCTGCAAAAAAACCACCAACAATCCAAGAGAATAAAACCGGCATTCCTAATCCACCTAAAAAACCAGTTTTAGCTGGCTCAACAGCCTCTATTAATTCGATAGCTGGTCCTGAAATTATTTTGATAAGAAAAAGCCCAACTATAATTATTCCTGTAACTAAGTAGTTTCTTTTCTTTGATTTTTCTGTATTTTTGAGAACATATCTTATAGAGAATATTATTAGAACTATCAGCAGAAGACTCATTAGCATATTCACTCCTCCAACACTCCATGCTTCAGAAACTGGAGCAACAGACACAAGTACTACTGCCAAACCCCCTAAAGCTGTGTAGCCCATTATTCCAAAGTTTATAAGACCTGCATATCCCCATTGAATATTTGCACCCATAGTCATTACAGCTGAAATCATACAATAATTAAAAATTGTCAAAGCAATAGACCAAGACTGAAAAATACCTACTAAAATTATTAACCCTAACATAATTGAGTAAGCAATAATTATATTTAAGTAATTTTTCATATTTTCTTCCCTTCAAAAATTCCAGATGGTCTAAATACCAAAACAATAACCAGAATTGAGAATGATATTGCAAACTTGTAATCTGTAGATAAAAGTTGCATCAAAGAGTTTGGTTCCAGTTGTTCTGGTAAAATATAAATGAAAAATCTTTTATATGCATACGTGAGAAATATTTCTGCGAATGCAATTAAATACCCACCAAGAAAAGCACCATAAGGATTACCAATACCTCCAGCTATAGCTGCAGCAAATATAGGGAGCATATTATTAAAATAAACAAAAGGTCTGTAGCTTTTATCTAATCCATATAATACGCCTCCTATAGTAGCTAAAATTCCTGCAATTATCCAAGTTATAAGAACTACTTTTTTTGGATCTATTCCTGAGAGCAATGCTAAATCCTCGTTATCTGAATAAGCCCTCATACTTGTTCCTGTTTTTGTTTTATTTAAAAACCAAAATAAGATCACAACTAATATAATAGTTACTACAATAGTAATGATTTGTGTTGATTTGATTGTTAACCCTTCAGCTAGACCTGTCATATCTTTAAATTCTGACGCTTTTAAGATAAATTTTTCCCCATCCACAAATCTTCTATCAGTGGGACCAATAATTATTCTAATAATTGCTTGAGTTACGAACATCACACCAATACTAACCATTGCTAATTGCACTGGGGGACTTTTATTTATTCTATAATAACTAAAAACTGTTTTATCTATGATGAGCATATAGAATATCATCATTGCAACGGCAAAAGGTATAGTCAGTAAAGCTGTCGGTAAAAAACCAAAACTTATTCCTTTCGATTGAAGATAATAAGTAAATAAAACTGCGAACATAGTGCCAAAAGACATCATGTCTCCTGTTGCAAAATTAG
>CABZDY010000023.1 GCA_902524635.1 uncultured Pelagibacteraceae bacterium | reverse complement strand
AAAAAAAATAAAGGTATAATTTGTATTTACTTGTTGATTGAGGCATCTTTCATTATTTCTTCTATAAGTTGTATAAAACTGATATTGTTATAATTTGCAATTTCTGGAACTAAAGACAAAGCAGTCATTCCTGGCTGGGTATTTAATTCTAACAAATAAAATTTATTGTTAAAGAATCTGAAATCTGATCTTGATACACCCCTGCATTTTAAAAGTTGATGTGCTTTTAAAGCAATTGAATTGATTTTATTAAAATTTTTGTGATTTATCTTTACTGGAATTAAATGCTCAGTTTTTGCTCTTGTGCTGTACTTAGCTTTGTAATCATAAAATTTTCTTTTAGGTTTTAACTCTATTATACCTAATTTTTTATTTCCTAAAATAGCTGCTTGAATTTCTCTTCCTGGAATATATTTTTCAATTAATATTTCTTTAAAATTTTGGAGCTTCATCAAGTTATTATTAAAGTTTTTTTTATTACTTATATACACTCCTACACTAGAACCCTCATTAATAGGTTTAAGAACTACTGGAAATTTAAATGTTTTATCAATTTTTTTTATTACAGTTTTGTAATCAATTTTTTTTTTAAAAATAAATTTGAAATATGGGGGTGTTAGAATTTTATTCTTTATAAATATTTTCTTTGATATTTCTTTATCAATTGCTAAAGATGATGATAAAACCCCAGAGTGAGTATATTTTACTTTTTCAGACTCAAGTATGGATTGTATATAACCATCTTCGCCATATCTTCCATGTAAAAGATTTAGTACTAATTTTGGTTTGAATTTTCTTAATTTTTTAACAAACTGTCCGTCAGGCTCCATCGTTAAAAGCTTGTATTTCTTATTTTTTTTTAATTCTTTGGTTACACTTGCGGCAGTTATTAAGCTTATCTCTCTTTCATTGGAATATCCTCCAGCTAAAATTAAAATTTTATTCATTATTCAACTATCACAATTTCTAATTCTAATTTTACACCTGTCTGATCTTTAACTCTTTTTTTAACAAAATTAATTAAAGATTTCATATCTACTGATTTTGCATTTTTTTTATTCACAAAAAAATTAGCATGTTTCTCAGAGATTACTGCATCCCCATAACTTGTTTTATCAGGAACGCTTGACCTAATTAATTCCCAAACCTTTTTATCTGTTTGATTAATTGGATTTTTAAAAGTACTACCACTAGTTTTAATTTTAGTTGGTTGAGCCATATTTTTTATTGTATTAAGCTTATTCATGTAACTATTTATTTCTTCACTATTTTTTTCTTTTCCTTTGAAAGTAGCACTTAAAAATATTAAATCTTTGGGTAATTCTATTGATCTATAATTGAAATTAATTTTATTTGCAGGAATACTTCTTACCAAACCTTTAAAATCAACTAATTGAATAGAAACAAGAATATCTTTAAATTCTTTTTTAAAACATCCAGAATTCATTCTAATACCACCTCCTATTGAACCTGGAATACATGACATAAACTCTAATCCAGAAATGTCATTCTCCTTTGCGAATTTTGAAACTTTTTTTTGTGAGGCGGCAGTTCCAGCAATAATTGTTTCGTTATCAAGCAAAGTAATATTTGAAAAACTTTTACCTAACTTTATTACTGTACCTTGGTATGTGTTATCGTCAAATAATACATTTGAACCATTCCCTAAAATAAATATTTTACCTCTATTAGCGTAAATTTTAAGATATTCTATTAAACCTTTAAGAGAGTTTGGTTTAAAAAAAATTTTAGTTTTTCCCCCAATATTAAACCAATTTAGATTTTTAATACTCTGATCAAAAAAAATATCTCCATCTATTGATAATTCTGATTTTATAATATCCTCAATTTCCATTAAAAAATACTTTTTAAATTTTTCATCCAATTTGATATTGATCCTGCACCCATTCCAATATAAATTTTTTTACCAAATGCATTCTGCCTTATAAAACTTCGTAATTGTTTTTCGTTATCAACCTGTATTAGTTTAACATTAGAATTTTTTATTATTAACTTTGCAAAGGAGTGATATGTAAAATTAAGTCTTAGTTTTTCATTAGCTGTGTAAATTGGACATAATAAAACTGTATCTGCCTTTTTAAAGCATTTTGAAAATTCTTTTTTAAGATTTATTACTCTTGAAAATCTGTGAGGTTGAAAAACACATACAATTTCTTTATTTTTATAAACATTTTTAACACCGCTTAATACTGAACTTATTTCTGTTGGATGATGAGCATAATCGTCATAAAAACTTATGTTATTGTGATTGAATAAATGAGAAAACCTTCTCTGAACTCCTTTAAAATTATAAAGTCCAAGTTTGATATATTTTTCAGGCAATCCAATTGTAAATGCTAATGAAGCTGCAGCCGTTGCATTTTGAATATTATGGGTTCCAATCATTGGAAGCTTAATTCCTTTAATTATTTTTTTTTTACTTGGTATATTGATTTTAATATCGAAATTAGAAAAATTTGTTTTTTGATTTATATTTATTATTTGGAAATTTGAATTTTTACTTTTACCATATGTATAAAAATTTTTGTTTATTGATTTTTTAAAAACTTTTTTAAGATTTTGATCATCATTACACATAAAGCCTTTACCTACAGATGGTATTTTTTCTATAAATTTATGAAAACTTTTTTTTAAGTTATTTATATTTTTATAAAAATCTAAATGCTCAGAGTCTAAATTAGTAGCTATAGAATATGTAAAAGGAATTTTTAAAAAACTTCCATCGGATTCGTCAGACTCGGTAACACACCAGTTGCTTTTACCCAATTTTGCAGAATTACCAAATGAATTAAGTACACCGCCATTAATTATAGTTGGATCTAGGTTACCCGCTGTAAAAATACTAGACACTAATGATGTTGTAGTTGTTTTTCCATGTGAACCAGTTATGACAACATTTCTCATAAAAGAAACGATATGACCTAACATATCTCCTCTTGTATAGACAGGTAATTTTTTTTTATTGGCCTCAATTAATTCTGGATTATTTTTTTTAATTGCTGAGGAAATCACCATAACAGTTGTTTTTTTAATATTTTCTTTTTTATGATTTAAAAATATTCTTATTTTTTTTTTGTTTAATCTTTCAATATTGCGATTATCGGCAATATCACTACCTTGAACTTTGTAACCTAAACCATTCATAATCAAAGCTAGACCACTCATGCCTATTCCTCCGATACCAACAAAATGAATAAGTTCATTTTTTCCTAAATCAATTTTCATTTAAAAGCTCAATTAGTTTGGATTTATTTTTTTCCCAGGTATTTTCTTTATTCAGTAGAATTAAATTATTTTTTTTTGAAAAATATTCAGTTTCATCAACAAATATTTTCATCATCAAATCTTTAAACCTTTCTTCATCAATTTCCTTTTGCATGATTAACCAACAAGATTTTTTTTTTTCGTAAAATTCTGCATTATAATATTGATGATCATCTTTAGCATACGGAAATGGAATTGCCACAAATGGAATATTTAAGTAACCTAATTCAGAAATTGTAGATGCACCAGACCGTGTGATTGCTAGATCATAATTAACAGCTTTAGTTAGCAATTTATCATCAAAGTCAAATAATTCATGATCTATGTAGTTTTTTTGATAGAATTTTTTTATAATTTCTTTTGAATTTAGATTTATTACCTGCTGTAAAACTTGTATTTTTTGTGTTTTTGAAAGTCTTATTATAATTTTAGTAATGAATTCATCGAAGAATTTTGCACCCTGACTTCCTCCAATAATTAATATTTTTTTTTTTTCTGCAATTTTAGTCTTTTGATTTTTTTGATATTTATAAATTTCTTTTCTAAGTAATGGTTTTACTAAATAAATCTTATGTAGTTGTTTTTTCGAAATACCTTTTAAATTTTCATCATAACAAATAATTTTTTTGGCAAAATTGAGCATTAATTTGTTCGCCCTTCCTAAAACAGAATTTGGTTCAAAAATATAAATTTTTATATTTAATAAATTTGAAGCTAAACATAAAGGTAGTGACATATATCCACCAGTGCTTATAAGTATATTAAAATTATTTAATTTTAAGTATTTATAAGATTTAACTATTGAGACACAAAATCTTATTAAGTTGTATGGGAACAATAATAAATTTGAGAATAAATTTGGTACATCAATTAATGAATAATTATAATTCTTATTATTGATATATTTTGATCCTCTTAAATCTGTAGAAATCTGTATTTCATAATCATCTTTTAAAGCATCATATATACTTAAAGATGGTATTACATGTCCTCCTGAACCGCCTGTTGTAATAAGAATTTTTTTCGTCAATCTAATCCAATTTTCTTTTAGTTAAATTTAAAATTAATCCTGATAAAATTGCTGTACTAACTATAGATGACCCACCATAACTTAAGAAAGGTAGAGTCATTCCTGTAGTTGGGAGTATTCTTATATTAACGCCAACATGAATAAATGTTTGTATCAAAATTAAAGATATACATCCGCTTAAAATAAGTTTTGACAAATCCTCGTTTGCAAAATTAATTTTCCAGATCACCCTATATGAGAATATTAAATATAAAAACAATATTCCAATGACTATAATTGCCCCAAACTCTTCTGATATAACTGAGACTATATAATCTGTATGTGCCTCAGGGACTCTTGAATTCAGAGTGCCTTCTCCGATACCTTTTCCAAAAAAACCACCATTTATAATTGCATCACTTGCTTTTTCTGCTTGATAGTTATTGCCTGAACTTGAGTCTAAAAAAGCAAAAAGTCTAATTTTTATATATTCAAATTTTGGAACAAATAAAATTAGACAACTTAGAGTTGAACCAACAAAGAGAAAAAATATGAAAAAAATAAAAATGTTAATTCCTGATACAAATATTAAGGCTAACCAAACCATTGATATCAATAGCGTTTGTCCAATATCAGGTTGATAAATAAGCAGCATTAATATTGGAAGTATGAATAAAGAGCTTAAGAAGTATTTAAAATATAGTTTTCTATTTTGAATGGTTAACATTAGTGATAATGATACAATAAAAAAAGGTTTAACAATCTCAACAGGCTGAAACCTTGGTAAAAATAACAAATCTAGCCATCTTTTTGATCCCTTTACCTCAATTCCTAGAAAAGGAACTAACAGCAAACTTAGAAATGCAACTAAGAACAAAATCAATGATAGTTTTGCTAAAAATTTTTGATTTAAAAATGAGAATACAATTAAAATTGCTATTGCTAAAATTATGTAAGCAAAATGTTTAAAAAAGAAATAATACGATTTTGTATCTAATTTGTCGGATGCTATGAGAGAAGTAGAAACTAAAGAAAAAAATAGACCTAATAAAAATAAACCTAAAATTAAGAATAATAAAAATTTATCTATATTTTTCCACCAGTCGTAAAAAGTATCTAAATATTTATTCATGTTCTAATTTTTTTAAGCATAAGTGCTATAATGTTGTTAAAAAAATTTCCCCTTTCTTCATAATTTTTAAATTGATCGAAAGATGCGGCGCAGGGACTAAAAAGAATTACTTTTTTTGTGTTATCATTTTTAATATCATTATTTAAATTTTTCATAACCTTTGTAAGTGTTGATGAGGACTTATAAGAAATGCGATTTGGAAGTGAGCTAATAAATAAATTTCTATCTTTTCCATAAACATAGGCTTTAATATTTGAAATATATTTTTTATTTATTGGAAGTTTATCTCCTTTTTTAGCAAGTCCTCCTAATATCCAATAAATATTTTGATAACTTTCAAGTAATGAGACTGTTGATGAGAAACTAGTTGATTTTGAGTCATTAATAATTAATAATTTTTTTGAATTATGGATTATTTGTTGTCTATAATCTAAACCTTTAAATTTATTTGCAGTATTAATAACTGTTTTTAAATTAAGTTTTAATACTTTGGCAATACTAAAAACGAAGCTAAGGTTTTTTTTGTAACTAGAATTATTAAAATAAATATTATCTATTTCTCTTAAGTATTTTTGATTTTTTAAATAATCAATTTTTATTATTTTGGATTTAATTTGATTATTTTTAATTAATTTTTGTAGATAAAGATTTTCATTTTCTATAAAAGCAAAGTCTTTGTCGCTTTGTGATTTTATAATTTTAAATTTTGCTTCAGCATAATTTTTGAAAGATCCATGTCTTTCTAAATGATCTGGATTTAAATTAAGTATAATTGAATACTTAGACCTAAAGTATTTGCTGTAATCAAGTTGATAAGAAGATGCTTCAATTACAAAAATTGTATTTTTTTTAATTTTTTTCTCCATTAATATCGGATATCCAATATTACCAGTTAGTCTTACGTCCTTTTTATTTTTTTTAAGAACCTCATATAACAGTTTCGAAGTAGTCGATTTACCATTTGTTCCAGTAATTGCGATTTTATTTATATTTGGATAACTAATTGCAAATATATCAAGTTCTGTAACAATTTTAGAACTATTTCTTCTCAAAAAACTAGAAATTTTACATTTCTTAATATCTATCCCTGGACTTAAAACAATAAAATCAAAGTTAACAGATTGTAATTTGATTATATTTATTGACTTTTTTTTAAACTTAGTTGGGATATTTTTTTTGTAATCATCAAAAATTGTACAAATATTATTTTTTTTTAAAAAATTAAAACAAGCAATTCCAGACTTACCAAAACCATAAATTAAAATTTTTTTTTTTTTAAAATAAATTTTTTTTTCATTCATTATCTTAGTTTTAGTGTTGCTAGACCTATCATTGCTAAGATAATTGATATAATCCAAAATCTAATGACCACAGTAGACTCTGGCCAGCCCTTTTTTTCAAAATGGTGATGTATTGGTGCCATTTTAAATATCCTTTTGCCAGTAAGTTTGAATGATATAACTTGAGCAATCACTGAAACAGCTTCTAATACAAATAGTCCTCCCGTAATTGCAAGAACAATTTCATGTTTAGTTATAATACCAACCGCTCCCAATGACCCTCCTAATGCTAAGGAACCTGTGTCACCCATAAATATCTTAGCTGGTGGCGCATTAAACCATAAAAATCCTAAACAAGATCCTATTATTGCCCCACAAAAAATTGATGCTTCTCCTACTCCCTCAATATATGTAATTTGTAAATAACCTGAAAAAACTGTATTTCCTGTTACATAACTAATAAAAGCAAAACATGCTGCAACTAAAATTACTGGCACTGTAGCTAAACCGTCTAGTCCATCAGTTAAGTTAACTGCATTGGATGATCCTACAATAACAAATATATAGAATGGAATGAAAAACCACCCTAAATTAATTATTAAGTTTTTAAAAAATGGAAAATATAGATTTTGAAGTTCGTTGGATCCACTATAAAAATAAAGTATCAAAATTCCACATAATGCTAAAATAATTTGAATTATAATTTTTTTTTTTGAACTTATACCATTTGAATTATTTTTTTTTATTTTTTGAAAGTCATCATAAACTCCAAGTAATCCAAAGGATCCTACTATATAAAGTAAAAACCAATTGTAAGGATTCGAAAAATCACCCCATAAAACAACACCTGAGAAAATACCCAGTAAAATCATTAGACCTCCCATGGTAGGAGTTCCTATTTTTTTAACTATATGCTCGCTAGGTCCATCTTCTCTTATTGGGTCATGAATTTGATGTGAAGAAAAATAATTGATGAGTGGGCCTCCAACTAAAAAAACTACTATCATCGATGTAAACATTGATAGACCAGTTCTTACTGTTAAATATTTGAAAACATTAAGAAAACTAAAAATTTCAACTAAATTAGAAAATAGACTAAAAAGCATTAATTTTACCTACTTTTAAGCTTTGACTTATTTTATTTAGGCCAGTGGAGTTGGAACCTTTAATCATTAAATATTCTCCATTCTTAATATCATTTATTATAAAATTTAAGATATCTTTTTTTGTATTTAATATTTTTCCTCTTTTTTGTGGTTTAATTTTGTTAAAAGTTTCAATAACGTCCTTGCCATATACATAAACTTTGTCAATTTTAGCAGCATTAATATACTGAGCAGCCTTTTTGTGAAGTTTTTTAGAATATTTACCAAGTTCCAGCATATCTCCTAATAGAATTAATTTTCTCTTGGATTTAGTATTTAAGCTATTTAATTTATTTATGGCAAATTGAAGGGATAAAGGGTTAGAATTATAACTTTCATCAATAAGATTAATTTTTTTTTCTTTTAACTTAATTGTATTTAAATCTCCTCTTCCTTCTGGGAATTTATAATCATTAAAGAAATATTTGTCTAATTTTTCTAAATCAAAATATACAGACATAACTGCTAAGGTTGATAAAATATTATAAATATAATTTTCTAAATTTTTTTTTATAATAAATTTTAATCTTTTCTCATTATTTTTTATATAGATAACAGAGTTAAATTTTCCTCTTTTGATATTAATCAAACTCATATCTGATTTTTTATTAATTCCGAATGAAATTATTCTTAATTTTTTTTTTATAGATTTAGATTTAAAAAATTTAAAAAAATTGTCATCTGCATTTAAAATGATTGTACCATGTTGAGCAATGTTATTAATTAATTCTGATTTAGCGTGAGCTACGCCTTTTAAATTTTGAAAGTTTTTGATATGAGCATACGAAATATTAGTAATAACACCAATATTAGGCATTATCTTTTTGGTTAAAAAATCAATTTCTCCTTTCTTATCCATTCCAACTTCAAAAATACCAATTTTATCCTCCTTATTTATATTAAATAAAGAAATTGGAACTCCATATTTGTTGTTAAATGATTTTTTTGAATACGAAGTTTGATATATTTTACTCATCATTTGACCCAACATCTCTTTTAAAGAAGTTTTACCTGAAGATCCTGTAATTGCTATTGATGAGATATTAGACGATACTCTGACCAGTTTAGCAATTTCAGAAAATGTTTTTAATGAATTTTTAACATATATATTATTTTTTAATTTATTTTTTTTCTTATTCTCGTTAATCGAAATAGAGGCTCCATTTTTAAAAGCTTGATTAACAAATTTATTTCCATCAAAGTTTTTTCCTTTTATACCAAAGAAAATATTGTTTTTTTTTATTTTTCGTGAATCAATTGAAGCTTTGTTAATATTAGTTTTTTTTAATTTTTTTTTAATTATCTCTGAAACAATATTTGATTTCCAATTTCTATTTAAAGATTTATTTTTAATCTTAATGAATTTTTCAATACAGCTTTTATCTGAAAAGAATTTTTTTCTGACATATTCTTGATAGACTTCATGACCTTTCCCAGCAATAATAACTACCTCGTTTGACTTAATATCTAAAATTGCTGATTTTATTGCACTTTCTCGTGATGGTATCTCTAATACTTTGTTTGCTGAAATATTAGACTTGATCTCTCTTCTTATTTTTTTTGGATCTTCTCTCCTTGGATTATCATCCGTTAAATATATTTTATCACAATATTTATTAGCTATTGTACCCATTATTTTTCTTTTGGGCTTATCTCTCTCTCCTCCACATCCAAAAACTAGGTTAATTTTTCTAAATTTAAATTGTTCCTTAACATTTTTAATGCAGGTAGTTAGAGCATCTGGTGTATGGGCATAATCAAGAATAATAATTCCATTATTATAAAGGCTTCCGATTTTTTCTAATCTTCCATTTACAGGCTTTATGTTTTTAATAACTTTTATAATTTTTTTTAAAGAAATTTTGCTTTTCATTGCTGCCATAATTGCCATTAGTAAATTTTTAATTTGAACTCTTCCAATTAATTTAGTTGAAAAAGAATATTGCTTTTTATCAAATCTAAACGTTATTTTTTGCTCATCTTTCAAAAATTGATGATCTATTATTGTAAAATTCGATTTAATATTACCCAATGTAAGTTTTTTGATCTTATTTAATTTAGTTTCTTTATTCAAATCCAGTGAAATTTTTAAGTCATTATCATAAATAGCGTAAGATTTTTTTTTCAATAATTTTCTAAATAATATTAACTTTGAATTAAAATAATTTTTAAAAGTCTTGTGGTAATCTAAATGATCCCTTGTTAAATTTGTAAATATTCCAATATCAAACTCTAATCCATCTAATCTATTTTGATTTAATCCATGACTTGAGGCTTCCAAAATAACGTTTTCAATTTTTTTTTCTTTTAATTTTTTTAAAATTTCGTTAATCTGAATAGTATCAAAAGTGGTGTTTAGAAATTTTTTTTTTACCTTTAAACCAGATACACCCAATGTTCCAATTGATGCCACTTTAATTCTATTATAGGTAAGAATTTGAAAATAAAAATTTGCTATAGATGATTTACCATTTGTACCAGTAACTCCTATTAGGTTGTTTGGTTTTTTGTTAAATATTTTAGAACTAAATTTAGCTAGTAAATTTCTTGGATTATCATTGTTCAAAAATAAAATATCATTTTTCCAATTATTTGTCTTAAATTTATCGCTAATTATTATTTTTGATCCGTTTCTAATTGCATCTTTTATAAACAAATTTCCATCTGTATTATTTCCTTTTAATGCAAAAAAAATATACTCTTCTTTTACATCGTTTGAATTAAAAGCTATACCTTTAAAACTTAACTTATGGTATTTTTTTTGGAGATTTGGAAAGTAGTCTTTAAGCAACATGATTTACGCTCTTAATATTTTGTGGCTAAAATTGGCCCGATTTTATCTATTATCTGACCTGTTACCCAGACAGTGGTCCAGCCTGCTGTATTTCTCCAATTACCCTTGTAAGGATATCTCTCATCTCTATAATGATAGACAAATTCCCTGTTTGCTTTAGGTTCATCCAACATTACTACTAATACAAATTTTGGATCTGAGGTTGGAAAAACTGAGGCAAAAGTATTAATTTTTTTTTTAGAATAGCCACCTTCTGAAGGTTGATCAGCAGTACCTGTTTTCCCTCCTATTTCGTAACCTTTTACATCAGCAAAACCTGCAGTTCCCTCTTTTGTTGATACAATTTTTCTAAGAATAGGATTGATTGTTTCTGATAATTTTTCATTAAGTATTCTTTGTCTTGGTAATTTTTCCTTTTTTAATAACGTGGGTGTTATTTCATATCCTCCATTGCTTATAATTGAATAACCTTTTGAAATTTGCAATAAAGTTGTGGCTATACCGTGACCAAAAGCAACCGTTGCTAGCTTACATTTACCCCATCTACCCAATTGTGTTGTACCTACTTCTTGGATATCGAATTCTAAATTTGATATAATTCCAATTGTTTGAAGAAACTCACTGTAATTTTCAATACCAACTTTTTCTGCTATTCTAACTGAACCAATATTCCCTGATCTGATCAGTATCTCTTCTGCGGTTAAATCTGATGGTATTTTATCATCATATTCAGATATAGAATTTCCTGCACACATAATTCTTTTTTTAAGGTCTTTAAATTCTGTTTCTGGCTCAACAATATTATATTGTAAGCCTGCGGCTAAAGTAAATGTTTTAAAAACAGATCCAAATTCATAAACACCTTTTGTTGCTCTATTAATATATTTTATATCATTTAATTTTTCTCTTTTATTAAGATCAAAGTCTGGAAGAGACACCATTGATAAAATGTTACCATTATTTATATCCATTAATATTGCAGCACTTCCAATATTATGAAATATATCTTTAGATTTTGATAACTCTTCTTTAATTAAATATTGAAGATCTTTATTGAGAGTTAATGTTAAAGGTTCCTTTGAAAATGTAAGTTCATAATCAAAAGTTTTTTCAATTCCTGATATACCATTATTTTCACTGTCAATTTGACCAATTACATGACTAAATAAATTTCCATTGGGATAAACTCTTGCAATACTATCTTCTTGAATAAAGGATTTGTCACCTAAAAGTACAACCTGGTTGAGTTTTTTAGGACTTATTTTTTTTTTAATATAAAAAAATTTTTTTCCATACATTTCCTTATCAAAATTTTTATTAGGAAAAATCAACTTTAAAGAAATTAATAATTTTTCTTTATTAATTACTAAGTTAGGATTAATCCCCAAATTAACTACGGGAACGCTTTTAGCC
>CABZDY010000022.1 GCA_902524635.1 uncultured Pelagibacteraceae bacterium | reverse complement strand
ATTATCCATATCTTGACCCCAAGAAAGAATTCCAGCTTGAATTCTTCTATGGTGCGCAGGCGCAATAACCATAAGGCTATGTTTTTTTCCTGATTCAAGAACAGCATTCCACATATCTTCAGCATATAAAGTACATTCTCTTAAATAAATTTCGTATCCAGCTTCACCTGAAAATCCTGATTGAGATATCACACAACTTCTTCCACCGATTTTAGCTTCTGCTAAACCGTAAAATGGCATATTGTCAAAATCTACTTGATCTCCACATAAATCTTTCATTAATGCTTTAGATTTTGGACCTTGTATTTGAACCGGACTTACATCTATTTCATCAATTTCTACATTAAATCTCTCGTCAGCATTTACGCCTTGTAAATAAAGACCTATATCGCTATCCGATAAACTGAACCAAAATTCATCTTTTGATATTCTTAAAAGAATAGGATCATTTAATACTCCGCCATATGCATTACAAAGAATTACATATCTAGCTCTCATTGGAGAAATCTTTGTAGCATCTCTTGTAATTACATAATCAACAAATTTTTCTGCATCTGGACCTTTTACTCTAATTTGTCTTTCAACGGCTACGTTCCACATTGTTACATGATTAACGATCGCATCATACTCCACCATTGCACCACCATCTTCTGGTTTTACATATCCTCTTGGATGATAAATACGATTGTATACAGTTGCTCTCCAACAGCCAGCTTTCATTGATAAATGCCAATAGGGTGATTTTCTTACACGTGTTGAAATTAACATTTCAACTTTTGTTGGTCCGCTTTGTCTTAAATTATAAGGCACTTTTCTATCAGATTGATCTACTGATGTTACGTGTCTTAACTTACTATAGTCAAATTCATTAGACATAGTTATTCTCCTTCAACCACTTGTTTGTTTCCTTCAAGCCGCCGAATGTATAAATGTGAAAATAATCAGTATGCGATTTAACTTTCCCAATTAGATCATTAGGGTCTTTAGGTTTCAATAAATCTAATGCCTTACTAAAATTAGATTTAAGAAAATTAATGGAATTTTTTGCACCAACAATATTTGCAAACTTTATCAAGCTTGAAATTTTCATGGGCCCAGTTATCCCAACATGAACTGGTATTGTTTGCTTAGAAATGAAATCAACGATAGGCTGAGAATCTAATAACCATTGGGTTACTATATAATCAGCATAAGGCTTTTTATCTATCATTGCTTTTTCTAATTCTGAATCGGATATATCAGGACTACCCTCTGGATGTCCAGCAATTCCAATCTTAATTCCATCAAATAATCCTGTCTCTAATATTTGATACGAGCTGTCAAATTTTCCAACTGGGTCTCTGCTTCCACCGATAGCCAATATCTGTTTTACACCTAAATCTTTACATCTCGAGATGTAGTCTTTAAGTTCTACTTCATTATTTATTGATCTAGCTGGGAAGTGAGGCACTGGATTAAATCCTTTCTTAACCAAATCACCAGACTTATCTGCAGTCTCCTTATAATCTCCTCCAGGTAGCATAGTCACATAAACATCTTTAACTTCAGGTAAAGTACCAAGATCTGTGTGAGGTCCAATTTCTAATGAAAAATTCATTTTTGAATAATTATTTATTTTAAAATGTCTGTCTAGAAAAATCGTAAGCTAAAATGTCAGAGCTATTTTTTCTGACCTCTGTGCTTTTGAATTCTCTCACCATACTTTTGAGTAACCCTATCAAAGATAATTGCTAAAGCTACTATTGCTAGACCGTTCATCATTCCAAGTGCTAAATACTGATTTGAAATAGCTTGTAAAATAGGTACTCCTAGACCTTTTACTCCAATCATTGATGCAATTACCACCATAGCCAAAGCCATCATTATCGTTTGGTTTATTCCTGCAAATATTGTGGGCAAGGATAACGGAATTTGAACAGATTTTAGTTTTTGCATTGGAGTTGCACCAAATGCTTCACTTGCCTCAAGCGTTTCTTTATCCACCTCCCTTATTCCAAGGTTTGTTAGTCTAACAACTGGTGGTAGGGCATATATACATACTGCTAATAGTCCAGGCACCTTTCCTATACCTAAAAGCATAATTATTGGAATAAGATAAACAAAACTTGGTATTGTTTGCATCATATCCAATATGGGCAGAATTGTTTTTTCTGCTCTTCTTGATTTGGACATTAATACTCCGATTGGTATTCCAACAACAATACAAACGAGTGTAGAAACAGAAATTATAGCAACTGTTGCCATACAATTTTTCCACATTCCAAAGTAACCAATTACAATGAAGCAAACTATTGTTCCTATGACTAATTTAATACTTCTAGAACCAATCCAGGCCAACAGAGCAAATGCTCCTATGACTAAGGGCCAAGGACTATTTACTAATAACTTTTCCAACCAAATTAAAAAATAGAGTAGTGGATCAAAAAAACTTTCTATTCCATCTCCATAAGCTCTTGAAAATTCTTTAAAACTTAAATCAATTCCCTTTTTCAGCTCTCTTAGAGCTGTTCTATCCATTACAGGTATCGAATTTAAGAAATCCATTTTTTTAACTGAACCCGTTATAAACGGGTTCAGTAATATTTACACTAATTATAGTGCTTTTTTGATTTTTTTAGCAGCTGAACTTGAAACCCACTTAGTCCAAACATCTTCTTGTGTTTTTAAGAATTCAATAGCTGCATCTGCACCTTCAGCCTGGTTTTCACCCATCCAAACTAACATTCCATTCATAACTGGACCAGGGTACGTTCTTTTCTTAAGATAATCCATACCTTCTTTTCCAGCAGTTTTTTTGTAATTATCAGTTGCAACACTATAAACTTCAGATTTAACCCATGAAGATTTTAGAGGATTAGCACACTCTTGTTCTGGTTTTGATAAACAGTTATCCCAGTTATCTTTACCAGCGTACTCACCCATATCTACAGCTACCATTCCGTATTTTCCAATTATAGCAGTTGGTGACCAGTAGTAGCCAAACCAATTTTCTCCTCTTTCTGCAGCTTTAGCAATTGAACCATCAAGACCTGCAGCTGATCCAGTTTCTACTATAGCCCAACCTTTTGCTTCCATTCCCCAAGCTCTAAAATGATTTCTGTTACTTAGTTCACAGTTCCATCCTGGAGGGCAAATATGAAATCCACCTTTTGATGGATCTTCTGGGTGTGGAAATAGATCAGGTCTTTCTAAAATTGCATCTGCGGTTGTAAGTTCTGGATGCTTCTTTAAAGTTGCTGGTAATACCCACCAACCTTCACCTAAACCAGTAATTGGTGCTTTATTAATTGAGTGAAGTTTTCCTTCAGCCACAGCAGCTTCTAACTGCACTTTTGCTGCATTTGCCCAAAACTCAGGAGCAACATCTGGCTCACCTTTTTCTTGCATAGATGCAAAAGTTGGCTGAGTTGCACCTGGCACCAATTCAACAGTACATCCATATCCTTCTTCTAATATGATTTTATCAACTTCAGCCATAAAGTTTGCAGAAGCCCAGTTCATATTAGCTATACTAATGTCTCCGCACTTTGCATTAGCAACGTTACCGTACGATGTAACTCCTAAAACAAATAATGCAGAAAGTAATATTCTTTTTAATTTCATTATTATCTCCTAATTAATTAATTATAATTCATCAGAACATATAGATGGATAAATTGCAAACTGGTTTCAACTCATAGTTGTGTGAAAATTGTCTTTATACCCCTCTTATTTATAAATAAATTGTTAAAAAAATATTAAATTGTATGGCTCAGAAAGACGTAGGCAACAAAGTACCCATTTATAAACTTAAAGAAACAAAAGAGGTTATGGAATTCTACGATGAATGGGGATTAAACAATAAATATGACAAAGACATGGTTGATTGGAACTACACAGGTCCAAAAGAAACTTCAGAGGTATTTGCAAAATACCAAAAAGATAAAAATATAAAAATTTATGATGCTGGATGTGGCACGGGCTTAGTAGGTTTAGAACTTAAAAAGTATGGTTTTTCAGACTTTTATGGTGCTGATTTATCACAAAAACTTTTAGATTTAGTTCCAAATAATCTTTACAAAAAATTAGATAAGGTTGATTTGAATAAACCGGTTAATGAAAAAGATAATGATTATGATGCATTAATGTGTGTTGGAACATTTACTTTTGGCCACGTGAAACCACCAGCTCTTGATGAATTTATACGGATCACAAAAAACAAAGGTCTTATTTGCTTTACTATAAATGAGGGGATTCATGAAGAGTATGGTTTTGACAAAAAAATTCAAAATTTAATTGAAGAAAAAAAGTGGAAAGAACTAGAATTTTTTAAGTCAGATTATATAGCAAGCAAAGATGTAAATGCTTGGTTGGGTCTATATGAAGTGACTAAATAATGTCAGAAATTTATAAAATTATAGATAAGAAAAAATTAGAAGTTGTTAAGAAGCCAATTAGTAAAGCTCATGGTTTACCAAATGAGTGTTACACAAATAAAGAGTATAATTTAATAGAAAGAAAAAAACTTTTTGAAGATAAATGGACAGTAATCGGCGCAGCAAGCTCATTGCCAAAAGCAGGAGATGTAAAGCCATTTGATCTCCTAGGTCTACCGTTACTTATAGTTAGAAATAAAAAAAATAAAATCAAAGTTTTTCATAATGTATGTAGTCATAGGGGTGTAAAGCTTGTAGATAAACCTGGTAATATAAGAAATGTAATCAGATGTCCTTACCATTCCTGGTCTTATACAGCGGATGGAGAATTAGTAGCAACTCCACATATTGGAGGGATGAACAAACATCAAAGTTCTAAGTTCGATAAATCTAAAAGTAATCTTAAAGAAATAAAATCTTATGTATGGCTTGATTTAATAATTGTAAATATTAGCAACAATCAAATTCCTTTTGAAAAGTATATAAAACCCTTAGATGAAAGATGGTCTAAATTTTGGATAGGTAAAGATAGAGAGTTAATAAATCATGCTAATGATTTTGGATACTTTAAATTAAAAGCAAAATGTAATTGGAAATTTGCAATTGAGAATTATTGTGAGAGCTATCATTTGCCTTGGGTACATCCTGGACTAAATGAATATTCCAAAATAGATGATCATTATCATATTCAAGGTTTACCTAATCGATTTGCTGGACAAGGAACAACAAATTATAATCCTAAATTTAAAGGAAAGGAAAAATTTCCAAACTTTCCTAATTGGCCAAAAAACAAAGAGAATATTGCAGAGTATGTTGCTCTTTTTCCTAATGTTATGTTAGGCATTCATAAAGATCATTATTATGCTTATTGGCTAGAGCCAATAGATCATGAAAATACTTTAGAACATATGGAGATATATTATGTCGGTGAAAAAGCTGCTAAATCTGAAAAATTTAAATCATTGAGAAAACAAAACTATAAATTGTGGGAGGGCATTCAGAAAGAAGATGTAGATATCATTCAACGGATGCAAATAGGCCGCAATTCTAACGCATATAATGGTGGAAATTTTTCTCCCGATATGGATAATCCCACCCATCAGTTTCACCAGTGGGTAGCTGAGAACATTATATAGAAAGTGCGGAAACTATGTATAGACCATTACCAGATGAACTTACAATTAAGCATTCTCCTATTGAGGGACTTGGTTTATTTGCAACTCAGGAAATAAAAGCAAATACATTTATTGGTATTACACACATTAGAGATGAACAATTCGAAAATAAATATATTAGAACTCCATTAGGTGGATTTTATAATCACTCAGATAGCCCAACAATTCAAAGACTAGTATCAAATGTTTTACCTACATTAAAATTTGGTGATCCAATTGATCCAACAGTTAAAGCAAAAAAATTTAACGATAACGATGATAATTTAGAAAACATGTATTACAATTTATTAGAGAAACCTGATGCCAAATATTTCTTTATGGTATCAATAAAAGATCTAAAACCAGGTGATGAACTTTGTGCAAATTATAATCTTTATACTTACCCAAAGACTGGTGTAGGTATTCAAATGCTATAATTCTAAATGAAAATAATTTTAATAATGGGTCTGCCAGGTGCAGGCAAAACGACCTTAGCTGAACAATTGGCCCCAAAACTTAATGCAAAAAGATTAAATGCAGACGAAGTTAGAAAAGCAGCTGATGATTGGGATTTCTCAGAAGAGGGAAGAAAAAGACAAGCAAAAAGAATGGCAGATTTTGCATTGAAATTAAAAAGTGAAGGTAATTTTGTAGTTGCTGATTTTATTTGTCCTACACCTGAAGCAAGAAGCTTGTTTCCAGCAGATTATACAATTTGGGTAGATACAATTAAAGAAGGAAGATTTGAAGACACAAATCAAATGTTTATTAATCCTGAAAAATATGATTTTCATGTAACGTCCCAAGATGCTAGTGTCTGGGCTGAAAAAATTATAAAGGAGATAGTCCAATGAGTTATAAATGGGATAATAAAAAAGCAACTGCACAGATGCTTGGAAGATGGCAACCTTTCCATGAGGGTCACTACACTTTATTCAAAGAAATTATAAAAAAAACAGGTCAAGTTTGTATTCAAATTAGAGATGTTCAGGGTGTTGATGATAACCCTTTTGATTTTGAAACAGTAAAAAAAAATATAGAAGATAAATTAAATCCAGAATTTGAAGGTAGATTTAAGGTCATGATGGTCCCAAATATAACAAATATATGCTATGGAAGAGGAGTGGGGTATAAAATTGAGGAAATAGTCTTATCTGAAGAAATACAAAAAATTTCAGCTACCAAAATTAGAGCTAAAATGAGAGAAGACGGCAAGCTAAAATAGGAAAAATTAATTCGTTATGAACGTTAAGATCAAAAAATTAGGTAATGGCATAACTAATGTAATAATCAATGATTCAAAAACGTATAATTCACTATCATTTAAAACGTTAAGAGATCTTTTAAAAACTTTTATTAAACTTGATAAAGAAAATAGTACTAGAGTAATAATTTTAGAAGGAGCAGGCAAAGGTTTCAGCGCGGGACATAATTTAAAAGAAGTTGGAGGAATAAAAAATAGATTAAATCATTTAAAATTATTTAATTTGTGCTCAAAATTAATGATGAAAATCGTAGAGGGAAAAAAACCTGTCATAGCAAAAGTGCATGGTGCAGCTTATGCAGCAGGATGTCAATTAGCTGCGAGTTGTGATTTAGCTTATAGCACTACAACAGCAACATTTGCAACACCTGGTGTAAATATCGGTTTGTTTTGTAGTACACCAATGGTTGCAGTCAGTAGAAAAGTGACAAGAAAAATAATGATGAAAATGCTTTTAACTGGAGAACCAATAAATGCGCAATATGCAAAAGATATTGGTTTAATAAATGATTGTTATTCAAGTAAAAAACTTAATTCAGAAGTTTTAAAAATTGCAAAAATCATTTCTTCAAAATCAAATTTGACAATTAAAATTGGTAAGCAAGCCTTCTACAAACAATTAGAAATGCCATTAGGAGATGCATACAAATTTACGAGTAAAATGATGACTTTAAATATGGCTTCACAAGATGCAAAAGAAGGAATATCAGCTTTCTTACAAAAAAGAAAACCTAACTGGAAAAATAAATAATAATTAATTTAAATTATGAACGACGATCAAATTAAATCTATTTTAAGAAAATCAAAAGTCATAGCAATGATTGGTGTTAGTTCTGAGAAAAAAGGAGAAGATAAAAAAAATCTAAAAAGAAAGCCAGCAAATGTTGTCATGAAGTATATGCAAAACTTTGGTTATAAAGTTATACCAATAAACCCTTTTGCAGTTGGTGAAATTGTAAATGGTGAACCAATGATTGAAAGCTTAGATAAAGTCAAAGAGGAGATAGATATAGTTGATGTTTTTAGACCCTCAAATGAGGCAGAGGGCATTGCAAAAGAAGCAATTCAAAAAGGAACTAAAGTATTATGGTTACAGTATGGAATTCATAGCGATGAAGCTCAGGCAATCGCAGACAATGAAAAAATTGAATTCATTTCCAATAGATGCATAAAACAGGAATATCAAAAACTTTTTCAAAAATCTAATCCTGTTTTTCCAGTTCTAAAAGATTAATGAAAAAAGTATTTTTGGTTTATGGTCATTATAATGAAAAATCTTTCAATTCAGCAATAAAAGATGCTTTTATAAAATCAGCAGAGGAAAAAGGTCATTTAGTAGAATGTGTAGATCTATATAAAGAAAAGTTTAATCCTGTATATGCTGGTGAAAAGGCTGATGAAGTAGTTTTAGATCACAGAAAAAAAATAGATGAAACAGATTTAATTGTCTTGGTAGCACCTATTTGGAACTATAGAATGCCAGCAATATTAGAGGGGTGGATAGATAAAGTATTAGCACCACCTTGGGCTTTTTCCTTTAAGAAACTTATTGGTAACCATGGTTATGCTGTGGGAAAACTAAAAAGTAAAAAAGCTATTATTTTCTGCACATATGGCTCTCCAAGATTTTCAATTTCAGATTTTTTTTTAAATTTACCGTTTAGAAGAATTAAAAAAGGTATTTTTAATAAGTGTGGTATTTATGACATTACCTATAAACGATATTTTGCTGTACCATTTGTCTCGAATGAAAAAAGAATTGAATTTTTGAAAGATGTTAAAAATACAGCCAGCAATCTATAGTATCTTCTTTCTATTTATTTTCTCTTTAAATGAATTATCTGCTGAGATAAGAAAACCAAACCCAGAGATAAAGCCTAGAGAAGTTATTGAGATACAACTCAATGCTTTAATGAAGAACGATAGCCCTGAAAAAGATAGTGGTATAATTCAAACCTGGTTTTTTGCTCACCCAAATAATCAAAGAGTTACAGGACCTATTGAGAGATTTAAAAATATGATTAAGACCGATTCTTACTCAATGCTTTTAAATCATGAAAATTATGAAATTGTAGAAGTTTATAAATCAAAAGGTGTTTCGACATTTGAAGTAACAATCATGGACAAAGATAAAAAGTATTATAAATTCAAATGGCAAGTTGAAAAATATGAAATTGATGGATTTTTAAAAAATTGTTGGCTTACGACCGCTGTATCTCAACCAATGCCAATGGGCTCGTCTATTTAATGAAAAAACCTAGTTTTCCAGTACGAATTGCAATACTAATGGCAATACTTTGTATCCCACCGATTGGTGCTACTCAGATAGGATGGTATTATTTTGGACAATCTATGGGAGTAAATTTTGGTATGGCTGCAGGAGTGGTGAGTGTGATAACTGCCGCATATTTAATGTACCAAATGGGTTGGAGAGATGACGATGATGATGATTATGACTATTAGAATTATGTTTAGTTTATAAGAAAAATTTAGTAAAAATCGCATAATGAAATCAAAAGCAAAAGTTGTAGTAGTAGGTGGAGGAGTTGTTGGTGTTAGCGCCCTTTATCATTTAGCTAAAAAAGGCTGGTCAGATGTTGTTTTAATTGAAAGAAAAGAATTAACCTCAGGATCTACTTGGCATGCTGCTGGATTACTTCCATTATTTAATATGAGTTACTCGGTTGGCCAATTACATAAATATGCTGTTAATCTCTATAAAAGTTTAGAGGAGGAAACAGGCAAGAATGTCGGATTTAGTGTTGTGTCAAATATTAGATTAGCAAATAATAAAGACAGAATGGATGAATACCATCAGTACGCTGGTGTTGCACAAACTATTGGAGTAGATGTAAAATTTTTAACACCAAACCAAGTAAAAGAAATTTGGCCTTTGTGTCATACTGACGATTTAATAGGTGCAATTCAACATCCTGAAGATGGATATATTCAACCTGCTGATTTAACACAAGCGTTAGCTACGGGTGCGAGAAATAGAGGTGCTGAGATTTACAGAAATACGACAGTTCTTGCAATGAAACAAAATAAGGATGGATGGGTTGTTGAAACAGACAAAGGATCTATAGAATGTGAACATGTAATTTCATGTTCAGGAAATTTTGCCAGACAAACAGGTAAGATGGTCGGGTTAGATATTCCAGTGATACCAGTTGAACATCAGTACATTGTAACAGAACCACACCCAGAAATTCAAAAAAGAAAAAAAGAAGGTCTTCCTGAAATGGGAGTTTTAAGAGATAGCGACAGCAGATGGTACATGAGAGAGGAAGCGGGTGGTTTAATTTTAGGACCATATGAGGATGGTGCACCTGCTTGTTATGTAAATGGTCCTTCAAAAGAATCTGAATATGAACTTTTTCAAGAGGATCTAGATAGACTTGCCCCTCATATTGAAGGAGCTATTCATAGAGTTCCAGCATTTGGAGAAGTAGGGGTTAAAAAAGTTTATAATGGTGCGATTTGTTATACACCAGATGGAAATCCGATAGTTGGTCCAGCATGGGGATTAAAGAACTTTTGGATTAACGAGGGGCATAGTTTTGGTATTACAGCAGCTGGTGGTGCTGGATGGCAATTAGCAGAGTGGATCGTTGACGGTGAACCCACAATTGACATGCTTGGTGTAGAGCCAAGAAGATATGGAGATTATTGTTCAAAATCATATCTTAAAGAGAAGAATGAAGAAGCTTACAGTCATGTATTTATAACCCACTATCCAGATGAAGAAAGACCAGCTGCAAGACCTTTAAGAACAGCTCCATGTTATGACAGAATGAAAAACCTTGGTGCAGTTTTTGGTCAAAAATTTGGTTGGGAAAGGCCAAACTTTTTTGCAACTGATGGTATGGAACAAAAGGATGATTGGTCATTTAGAAGATCTAACTGGTTCAAAGCAGTTGAAAAAGAGTGCAAAAATGTAAAAGAAAATGTTGGTCTACTAGATATGACTGCATTTGCTAAATGTAGAATTAAAGGACCTGGAGCTGAAGAATTTTTAGATAAGTTGGTAGCTAATAAATTACCAAAGAAGGTTGGTAGAATTAATTTATGTCATGCATTAAATACTAAAGGTGGTGTTCACTCAGAATTTACAATAATGAAAGAATCGGAAAATAGTTTTTATCTTGTTTCTGCTGGAGCTTATCAAAGATTAGATCACGATTGGATATTTGGCTGGATGCCAAAAGATGGATCAGTACAATTTGAGAACTTAACAAACAGCAAAGGTGTTCTTGTTGTGTCAGGGCCGAAAGCAAGAGAATTGATGCAAAAAGTATCAAATGATGATTTTTCAAATGAAAATTTTAAATGGTTAAGCGCAAAACAAGTAGATGTAGGTTTTGCACCAGTTAATGCAATGAGAGTTAATTTTGTAGGAGAGCTTGGATGGGAGCTCCATCATCCTATTGAATATCAAAATCATATTTTTGATAAACTTATGGATGCAGGTCAAGATTTAGGTTTAAAACCTTATGGGATTAGAGCTATGAATAGTTTAAGAATTGAAAAATCTTATAAATTAGTTGGAACTGAATTATCAATTGAATATTCACCTTACGAAAGTGGATTAGATAGATTTATTCATCCAAACAAAGGAAGTTTTATTGGTTTAGATGCTTTAAATAAATGGAGAGAAAAAGGCTTCGATAATAAGCTTGTTACTCTAGAGGTCCACGAAACAAGTGATGCAGATGTATTAGGAAACAACCCAATTTATGAAAACGGCAGTGTTGTTGGACGTGCAACTGGAGGAGACTTTGGATTTAGACTAGGAAAATCTATCGCACTAGGAATGGTTAAACCTGAGTTAGCAAATGTTGGACAAAAACTAAGGATTGATATACTGGGTAGAATGCATGAGGCAACAATTTTAGAAGAAAGTCCTTACGATGCAGAAAATAAATTATTGAGAGCTTAATGAAAATTTTAGTCGCTGTAAAAAGAGTCATTGATTATAACGTTCAAATTAGAGTTAAAGAGGACGGTAGTGGAATAATCACCGATAACGTTAAAATGTCAACAAATCCACCAGATGACAATGCTATTGAAGAAGCTGTAAAAATTAAAGAGTCAGGTAAAGCAACAGAAATAATAGCTGTTACTGTTGGTGAAGAGAAAGCTCAAGATACAATAAGAAAAGCTTTAGCGGTAGGAGCGGATAGAGGAATTCATGTAAAAGTTGATGGCACCATTGAACCTCTTGCTGTTTCTAAAATTTTAAAAAAAATTGTTGAAAAAGAAAATCCAGACTTAGTTTTTATGGGTAAACAAGCAATTGATGACGACTGTAATCAAACGGGCCAAATGTTAGCAGCACATTTAAATTGGCCACAAGCAACTTTTGCCTCAAAAATAGAAGTAAACGATAAATCATTACAAGTTACTAGAGAAGTGGATGAAGGTTTAGAAACTATTGAAGTTAATACACCAGCTATTGTTACATGTGATTTAAGATTAAATGAGCCAAGATATGCGTCACTGCCAAATATTATGAAGGCTAAGAAAAAACCTATTGAACGGATTAATGCGTCAGATCTAGGAG
>CABZDY010000021.1 GCA_902524635.1 uncultured Pelagibacteraceae bacterium | reverse complement strand
CCCCAAGTCTAATCCTTCTTTACCATTTGCGTCATTAGGAAAGTAACCTCTATAAATATTTTTATTTTTTTTATTCCATTTTTTCGGAGCTAATTTAAGTTTATTTTTTTTATTTAATTTGAAAAAATTTTCTCCAACCATACAAATTTTATTTATATTTTTTAATTTTATACCATGACCTGTAATTTGAAAAAAACCAACTTCTAAACAAGCTTTCTCAATTTGTTTAACTATTTTAAGGGAAGGTTTTGTATCGAAATTTTTTCCAAGAAGGGAAGAAATATTTATTGTTGGAATATAGTTTTTTTTTATCATCTATTAGGCGTATCTGATGCAATCATTTGGCCTCGAACTTTTTCTCTAAAATAAATATATACACCCGCACCAATAATTATTGCGGCTCCAAGAAAAGTTCTAGGTACTGGTATAGTTTCAAATAATATGTAACCAGCTATTATTGCAAAAACTATATACGAATATTCAAACAGAGACACTACAGACGGTGAAGCAATACTATATGCTGTAAAAACACAAAAAAAAGATATTGATGCAACAATACCCATTACAAAAACGTAAGGCCAAGAAACAGCTGGATTTACAAACCATTCTCTAAAAATAAACTGCATTGTAGGATCAGAAAAATTATTAAACTTTCCATCACCACTTATTAAAAATATTATAACACTCGCAATTACTGCAAAAATATAAAGTAAAGTTAACTGAGTATAAATATTATCTTTTTCTGATGTATATTTTGTAATTGTCATAGAGCATGCATAACAAAGTGAGCATGCAACTGGTGCTAATTTAAAAAAATTAAAGTCCTCTAAAGTAGGATTTAGCACAACTAAAACACCAATAAAACCCACTGTTATTGCACTCCATCTTCTAATTCCAATTTGTTCTTTTAAAAATACTTTAGCAAATATTGACATGAAAAAAGGACATGAAAAGAATAATGCGCTGACCATAGCTAAAGACATAAATGTAAGTGAAATGTAAAAGAAACTAAAACCAAAGAAAAAACAAATTACTCTTAATAAAGTTAAAAAAGGATAATGAGTCTTTAATGTAAATTTTTTCTTTGTTATTAAGAATATAGATATAAGAACTGTAGCTTGAACAATAGTTCTACCAAGATATAACTCAAACAAAGCAATTTCTTCAAATATATATTTTATAAGAGAGTCTTGAATTGAAAAAAAAGCCATCCCTATCATAATAAATAGGATGCCTTTAGTATTATTATTTGCTTCCATATGTTAATTCAAAATAAAGTCGGCAGCTCTCTCACCTATCATTAATGTTGGTGCATTTAGATTCCCACTTGTAATTTCTGGCATCACAGATGCATCGGCTACCCTTATATTCTGAAGACCACGAATTTTTAATTTTTCATCTACCACTGCCATATCATCTATACCCATCTTTAAAGTACATGATGGGTGATATGCTGTTTCTGCTTTTGATCTTACATATTCTTCAATTTCCTCATCTGAATTTGCATTATCACCTGGCCCAATTTCTTTACCAGCAAAAGGTTTCATAGAGTTTTGACATAAAATTTTTCTTGCTACTCGAACACATTTTATTGTTTCTTTAAGATCATAATCATCCTCTAAATAATTAAATTGTATTTTTGGATAATCATAAGGGTTTGAACTTTTCAAAGTAATTTCCCCTCTACTTTTAGGTTGGTTTAAACTTGCATGTAATTGGTATCCGTGTCTATCAGGATCTACTAAACCATGGTCTATAACAAATGCTGGAAAAAAATGAAATTGTATATTTGGATTTTTTTTATCTGGAGATGATTTACAGAATCCACCAGCTTCTAAAAACGAGGTAGAGCAAGGCCCACTTTTGTTTAAGAACCACTGGATACCCACCTTTACCATATTAAATTTATTTACATATGAATATAATGTATCTGGAGTTTTACATTCTTGTTGAATATAGGTTTCTAAATGATCTTGTAAATTTTTTCCAACTCCTTTTGAATCATGAATAACCTCAATTCCTTTTTCTTTAAGATGATTGCTTGGACCAACACCTGATAACATTAATAATTGTGGAGAATTAATTGATCCACCACTTAAAATAATTTCTTTATTTGCGTAAATAGTCTTCGTTTCATTTTTTATTTTAACTTGAATTCCAATAGCTTTTTTGCCATCAAAAATAATCTTTTCTACAAATGACTCAGTAAATACTTTTAAATTTTCCCTGCTTTTAGCTGGTTTTAAATAGTATTTTGAAGCACTTGCTCTCTGTCCTTTATGAATAGTAACATCGTACATTCCAAAGCCTTCTTGGTCTTCTCCATTCATATCACTATTTATTTTATGTCCTGCCTCTTTCGCCGAGTCCAAAAAAGCTTTAAAAAGGGGATTTTTGTTATTTGATTGATTTACAGGCAATATACCTTTTCCACCTCTATAATTATTTTCTCCACCTGACCATGTCTCAATTTTTTTAAAAAAAGGTAGAACATTTTCGTAAGACCAATTTTTTAACCCAAATGAAGCCCATCTCTCATAATCATTTTTATTTCCTCTGACATAAACCATTCCATTATGCGCGGAACAACCACCAATCATCTTTCCCCTAGGACAAAATAATTTTCTATTGTTTAAGTGTGGCTCAGGTTCAGAATAATATTTATAATTATATTTTGGGTCATGCATTGCATAAAGTATTGCAAGGGGCATGTTTACTTTCCATATATCACTATCTTTACCAGCTTCAAAAATTGCAACCTTATTTTTACTTTGTTCAGTTAGTCTATTAGCGAGAACGCATCCCGCTGTACCTGCTCCAATTATTAAATAATCAAATTTCAAGGTATTTATTGTGGGTGGTCACCTTCAATAGCAATTCTATCCATTACTCTTTCATATCCTAATCCTCTACCTGGATAAAAATCTGCAATTGCAAAGTGAATAACACTTCTATTATCCCATATACAGACTGTATTTTCAGTCCAGCTAAACCTACAGGTTAATTCAAGTCGTGCTTGGTGTTCAAATATTTTTTTTAAAATTTCGTCACTTTCTTCTTGTTCAAGTCCAATTATTTTTTTTGTGTATGTCCAATTGACAAATAGAATTTTTTTTCCAGTCTCAGGATGTGTTCTTACTATTGGATGTTCATTAGAATATTCATCAAAATTTCTTTTTTCATTTCCCTCCATTTTTTTATATTTTTCAATAAAAAATTCTGCGCCAAGAGAACTATGGATTGCTTTTTTATCTTTTATCTTTTCTTTTATATCTTCATCTAATGTTTCCCATGCAAGCTCCATGTTTGCAAAGCATGTATCACCACCAACAGGAGGAATTTTAATTGATTTTAATATTACTGCTTTCGTTGGTTTTTCATTGTAACTAACATCACTATGCCAATTCTCACCCCATTGGTTTTTTTCATCTTCTGCTTTAATTATTCTTACAATCTCGGGATGTTTACTTAATCCTTTTACATATGCATGTGTTTCTAATGGTCCAAATTTTTCAGCTAACGCTATATGTTGTTCGGCATTAATTTTTTGGTCTCTAAAGAAAATAACTTTGTGTTCTAATAATAAATTATTAATTTCCTTTATGTTTTGATCAGATGTATCTTTAAGATCTATCCCTGTTATTTCTGCACCTAGTGCTCCTGACAAAAGTTTAATTTCCATAACTTATTTTTTTAGCTTACCAGAAAACACTAAATTTTCTGAGTTAAAAGAAACCTTATTTTTATTTATAAAGTCATCCATTATTTGGATTTTATCTTGTTCAAATTCTGTGACCTTTCTTTTATCCAGATCAATATAAAGCGACAGGCTTTCAATAGTTGCAGCAAGTTTTTTTGACTTTTTTTCATACATTTCGCATTTTAAATGTAATCTTTTTTTATCATGATCAAAGAAGGTGCAATAAACATCTACTTCATCATTTTCTTTCACTTCATTGTCATAGGTAGTTCTCGTATCTACAACCATAGTGCTTCTTTTATTAATTTGTGCATTTGAACCACCCATATGAAACTTATTAAGCATTGTTTCCCATGCTTGATCAAAAATTAGAACATAGTATGCCATATTCATATGTTCATTGTAGTCTGTCCATTCCTTAATAACTTTTCTAGTGGCAAGATGAAATGACATAATTTAATTTAAACTTTATTTATTTTATCTGCTATCAATATTTTCCTTTTCATTTCTCGAAGGACAGGTTTTTCTATAAGTTTACCGTCTATGACTACTAGACCTGTATTTGAATTATTAAATTCTTCTAAAATTTTTTTAGCCTTGATAATTTCATCTTGAGGTGGTGTAAATACTTCATTTAAAATTTTAATTTGTTTTGGATGAATGGAACCTTTTCCAGTAAAGCCTAAGTTTCTTACTTGTTCAGCCTCTTTCCTCATTCCTTCCATATTCTCTAAGTCTAAATAAGGTACATCTATTACATCTACACCAACACTTGCACCTGCATGAACTAATTTAGATCTCGCATGGACAAGATTTTCCCATTTATTTTCAACTCTAAGCTCAGCTGCCATATCAACTCCACCAAAATATAGAGCAACTATTCTTTTACTGGCATGAGCAATATTATAAATATTTTCTAAAGCCTCATTTGTTTCCATTATTACATGAAGATCCGTATCTAAATTACAGTCTGTTAAAAGATCATCTATAAACGTTATTTCATCTGGAGTTTTAACCTTTGGTAACATGATAGCCTTTAGATTTATTTTGCTAGATATGAAAGCTTCTAAATCTAAAAGACCAAACTTTGTTCTTTGATTATTTAATCTGACAACTAACTCTACATCATTTTTTACTTCTAGAGTCTTTAGAGCCTCTATAGTATTTTTTCTAGCTTCTGCTTTATCATTGATTGCTATCCCATCCTCTAATTCAATACAAACCATGTCTGCACCTGAAGCAATTGCTTTGGGAAACATTTCTGGATGAAGTCCAGGTGTAAAAATAAAACTTCGTCTTACTTTTAATTTGTCCAAGTCCATTTAGTTTTTATAATCAGGTTCTTCTTTATCTAAAATTAATCTTATTTGGGATAAAAATAGATTGGGAAAGTCAGTTGGAAAGTTTGCATGTTCTTCTGCAGTTTTCTCCGCAACTTCATGGCTCACTACATTAAGTTCTTGGTTTGTTGAAAGAGCTGTAAGATATGTTTGTGCCGCTCTTTCAAAATAATAAAGTGAATTAAAACCTTCAGCAACAGTTTCTCCTGTTGTCAAAATTCCATGATTTGCAAGTAACATGTGTTGTTTGTTTCCAAGAGAATTTGCCATTTTAATGGATTCGTCCTCAAGGCCTAAGCCTCCAAATTCAGTATATGTAGATACTCTATTATAAAACATCATTGTATTTTGATCGATTGGTTTCAAGACTGGGTCTTTTAGCGTAGAAAGAGCAGTTGCATATTTAGAATGGACATGAAAAATACATCTTGCGTGTGGAGCTTTTTCGTGAATTGCACCATGGATGTACAAGGCTGTCGGATCAATAACGTCTGGCTTATTCTTTAACTCTTCTTTGTTTTCCTTAGTTACTAAAATTAGATCACTAGCCTTAATTCTACTAAAATGAATACCTGCTTTATTGCAGTAAAAATTAGATGTACCAGGTATGCATGCACTAAAATGGTTTGCAACACCCTCGTGCATATCAAGTCTAGCTGTCCATCTAAAAGTTGCAGCTAAATCCTTCTGTAATTCTGATATTTCCATTTGCATGATTTTAAAATATAGTTGAAAAATAAATTATGAACAACAACGTTTTTGTATCATGTGCTGTAACAGGGTCAGGCGATACTGCTAGCAAACACCCTGACTTACCAAAAACTCCAGAACAAATAGCTAAATCAGCAATAGAGGCAGCAAAAGCTGGAGCGGCAATTGCACATATTCATGTTAGAGAAGAAGATGGAACACCAAGTAGAAGGTTGGAATTATATAAAGAGGTAGTTGATAGAATTAGATCAAGTGAAACCGATGTAATTTTAAACTTAACTACTGGGATGGGTGGAGATTTGGACATAGGACAAGGAAAAAACCCACTAGATTTTGGCCCTATGACAGACATGGCAAATGTTATGGAAAGAATAGCTAATGCAGAACAATTTTTACCAGAAATTTGCACATTAGACGCTGGAACATTAAACTTTGGTGATGGTTCAGTCATTACAGTTAATACTCCTAATGATTTAAGAAAAGCTGCAAAAAAATTACAGGAAATTAAAGTTAAACCAGAGATAGAGGCATTTGATTTAGGAAATATGTGGTTTGGCTCTCAATTATATAAAGAAGGTTTGTTAGATGATCCTCCAATGTTTCAAATGTGTTTAGGGATTCCTTGGGGAGCTCCAGCTACTCCGTTAGCAATGCAAGCAATGAAAGATATAATGCCAGAACAAGGAGTGTGGTCAGGCTTTGCAATATCAAAAAATGAAATGCCTTTTGTAGCACAAACAGTTGTTATGGGTGGAAACCCGAGAGTTGGTTTAGAAGATAATTTGTATATATCAAAAGGTAAACTTGCAACTAATGCTCAGTTAGTTGAAAAAGCGATCAGAATTGTAACAGATCTTGGTGCATCAATAATGACTGCAGAAGAAACAAGGAAAAAAATAAAGCTTGTTAAACACAAGTAATGTCCAAAATTAAAAAAGTTGCAGTAATTGGCACAGGGGTAATTGGAGTAGGGTGGACAATAAGACTCTTAGCTCACAACATAAAAGTTTTAGCATACGATAAAAATTTAATTCAAAGGAATAGTTTAATCCAAGAAATAAAAAGAGCCGTACCTTTTGTAAAAAAACTATTTAATAAAAAAAAGATAAATTTAAATAATTTAAAGTTTTTTTCTTCTTTAGAGAGTACTGTTAAAGATGCAGATCTAATCCAAGAATGTGCTCCTGAAAACTATAAACTTAAAACTCAATTAATAAGTCAAATTTCAAATTATTGTAAACCTGAGGTTTTGATATCGTCAAGCTCATCTGGATTACTTCCCTCAAGAATTTTTTCAAAATGTAAAAATAATAAAAGAGGTATTATTGCCCATCCATTCAATCCTGTTTATTTACTACCTTTAGTTGAAATAGTTCCAGGAAAAAAAACAAGTTCTAAATCATTAAATGCAGCAAATAAATTTTATAAATCGATCTCAATGAACCCAATTACTCTTAAAAAGGAGCTGCCAGGATATCTATCTGATAGACTGCAAGAAGCTTTATGGAGAGAAGCGCTTCATATTATAAATGAAGGGTATGCCTCAACAGAGGATTTAGATAGAGCTATTGAGGATGGCCCAGGCTTAAGATACTCATTAATGGGAACATTTTTAACTTTTCATTTAGCAGGAGGAAAAGCTGGAATGAAACATATGCTTGAACAATTTGGGCCCGCATTAAAACTCCCATGGACTAAGCTTAAAGCACCAAAATTATCAAAAAAACTCTCAGAAAGATTGATTTCTGGTACAAAAAAGCAAGCAAAAGGAAAGTCAATCAATCAATTATCAAATATAAGAGATGAGTACTTAGTCAACTTACAAAACCTTAGAAAAAAATATGAAAATAAAATTAGAAAATAGATATCTAAAAAAAACTTAAAATGGTAATTTAGTTGTATGGATTTTAATCATTTTTTAACAAGTTACATGCCAGATACAAGCATTGGTTCAAGGCAGCATTTTAAAAATATGCTTGAAGAATGTGTTACTGCTGAAAAACTTAGTTATGCAACGGTATCAATACCAGAGCATCATTTAATTAACTTACTAATGATGCCATCACCATTGCAGATGGCTGTAAAGATTGCATCAGTTACAAAAAATATTAAAATAACAACAGGGATAGTTGTTTTGCCTCTACACGATATGAGAACATATGCTGGTGAAGTAGCTACTGCTGATATATTAACTGATGGAAGATTAATCTTAGGTGTAGGAAGAGGAGCATTTCCATGGGAAATGAAGAGACTAGGCACACCAATAGAACAATCAAAAGAAAAATTTGTAGAGTCTTTAGAGGTTCTACAATTATTATTAAAAAACAAAGAAGTTTCGTATAAAGGAAAATACTATGACTTCGAACCATTAACCATAATGCCTCGACCCATAAGTAATCCAATACCAATGATGGTTGCCGCAATGAATTTAGGAAGTATAAAAGATGCAGCTTCAAGAGGATTTCATGTTCAATCAACAGTATTATCAGGTACAAAAGATCTTTTATTGAGTAGAGTTAATGCATTTAAAGAAGGTTGCATTCAACTAGGTGAAAAAGGTAAGTTACTCAAACTTTCAATGCAACGAATGGCTTACTTAGCAAAAGATGAAAATGAAGCTAGAGAGAAAACAAAACTTGCTTACGAATATTATAAAAGATTTGATAATATGTTTACAGGACCAGGAAAAGTAAAAGAGGGGAATATAGAGGCTTTACCAAGAAAACAAACTTTAGAAGAATTAAAAGAAAATCTTTTAATTTGTCCTTTAAATGAAATGATCGACAAACTTAGTGTTTATGCTGAATCAGGAGTTGATGAGGTAATTCTTAGTTCAAGTTTTGGCCAATCACAAGAAGACCTAATAGAGTCAATGTATAGAATTGGTGAAAACGTAATCCCATATTTTAAAAAATCTAATATACAAGTAGCTTAAATATCTATGAGCATCATAGATTGCAATTACTCAGTTACAGGATCAGGACCGGCAATATTTTTAACTCATGGAGTTGGAGGTGCAGAAGATGCATGGAGATTTATAACTCCAAAACTTAAAAGCATGTTTACAGTTGTGACATATGATTTAAGAGGTCATGGAAAATCACCTGTAGATAATAAAGATTTTAATTTAGATGACCTTGTATTAGATCTGGAAAGAGTAAGAGAAAAGACAAACATCCAAAAAGCCCATTTTATGGGACATTCTTTAGGAGGCATGATTGCCCCTGCTTATGCTAAAAAGTTTCCAGAAAGAGTTTTGTCGGTTGGCTTATTATCAACTGTTGCAGGAAGATCTGATGAAGATAAACAAAAAGTGTGGAGTGTCATTTCAGATCTAAAAGATAAGGGCGTTGAACAAACATTAAAAAATCTCACTAACAGATGGTTTACAGACAATTTTATTGAAAAAAATCCAGACCTGGTATCTAGGAGATTAAAACAAGTAATAGATACAGATAAAGATGTATTTATAAATGTTTTTAAAATTTATGCGGAAACTGAGATGATCTCTTGGTTAAAAGATATAAAGAAACCCTGCCTATTTATGACAGGTGAAAACGATGGTGGATGCACTCCATCTCATAATAAAAAAATGTCAAACGAGGTAAAAGATTCTAAATTAGTTATTATACCAGAGGTAAAACACTCTTTTTTGATAGAGGCTCCTGAGCAAATTGCAAATAACTTAATAGAATTTATTGAAAATATTTAAAGCTCTAATGCATTCTTAAAGTGTTACCATCAACGCCAACTACTTGACCAGAAATTCTAGAAGACTCATCAGATATTAAATAACAACACATTTTACCAATATCTTTCTCGTAAACCCAAGTATTAAGAGAAGTCATAGAAACAAATTCACTCTCCACAGCTTTTTTTGAAATTTTCAAAAATTTAGCTTTATCTCTAATAACTCTTCCCATTCTATCTCCTTTTACAGTTCCTGGACAAATTGCGTTTACTCTAATTTTAAACTTACCTAATTCCATTGCTAAAGTTTTAGTCATTCCAACTACCGCCCATTTACTGGCTGAGTAGGGAGATCTTAATGGAAACCCAAATATACCTGCTGTAGAAGACAGATTGACTACTGATCCACCTTTATTCTTTTTTAACATTGGGATTGCTAATTTTGAAAAAATAAAATGACTAATTACATTTATCTTTAAAGTTTGTTCCCAATCTTTTGTTTTAAGTTTATCCATAGTTCCTGTTGGGCCTGCAACTCCAACATTATTAATTAGTGCATCAATCTTTTGTGTTTTTTTTTTAATTTCTTTAAAAAAATTTATTACATCGCTTTCATTTGAAGCGTCACAATGAAAAGAAAACAACCTTTTATTATTTAAATGATTTTTTTTTAATTTATTAATAGATTTTTTATCGACATCACAAACAAAAACCTTCGCACCTTTTTCAAGACATTCTTTTGCTGTTGCCCATCCAATTCCTGAGGCTCCAGCAGAGATAATTATTTTTTTGTTTTTGAAATTGTATGACATTAATCTGTTAATCCATCGGATCTAACTTTATTTCTTTCTAAATGTATGGGCAATACTTTTCCGTAAATTGCTTTTGAGTGTTCAGGTGTGTTAACTCTCCATGGATCCAATACATAGGCAGGTATACACATAAATCGCGATGTTTTTCCAATAACTTTAGTTACTCTATGCATAGTAAATCTACCTTTAAATATTTGTAAATCACCAGGTTCAAGTTCAAGTCGTTTTACTCTTGATCGATCTCCATCTAGGACTTTCTTTACATCATCAAATTTTTCGTTACCGGGTTCTCTTATGTTAGGACAATATTCAAATATTCCACCATTTTCAGGTTTTTGAATCATTAAACTTAACGTAAATTCACAACTATCAAAATGCCAAGGTAATATTCCTTCTGGTTCCATTACATTATATGCGTGACAGGCTAAAGGATCGGCCCATCTATATATAGGTGCAATCCCTAAGCAGGCAGATACAAATTTTAATAATTCTTCAGTTTCATATAGAAATTTCATCTCAGAGTTTTTTTCAAAACAATCTGAATTTAAATATCCATTGAATCTATCCATAAATATTCTTTTTGGGTGATATTTTGGAAGAGTAGGATCATCTTTTGCGTAAAGATAAGCATTGATACTTTCTTTTGACATGTAAACCTCATCAAGCTGTTGCTCTAACTCCTTTCTCATTACTTCTAAAGAATTTGGCAAAATAAAATTAGGAATTACTGAACAGCTATCGCTATCTAATTCAGTTTTACATTTTTCAATTATTTTCTTGATCTTTGGTGATTGTAAATCATGAATTGGGTATTTTACTAGATCAACGATGTCACTTAAACTTTTTTTCATAACTATTAGATCTAATTATGAGTTTGAAAGTGATTCTTGCAATTCTTTATTTGATATATAGCCTTTAGCATTTCCTTGTTTATCAACTACCTCACAATTAGAGTTACTACAAACAACTTGAGGTAGAAATTCCTCTATAAATTGGTCCTCTTCTACTTTTATCAAGTTTGATTTGTCAATATCATCTGACTGATTTAATGGTTTCATTATAATTTTTGCTTTTATAACTTTAGTTCTATTTACGTCTTTAACAAATGCCTCAACGTATTCATCAGCAGGGTTCATTATAATTTCTACAGGTGTTCCTACCTGAACAAGTTTTCCTGCATTCAAAATTCCAATATGATCTCCTAACCTTAATGACTCATCAAGATCATGAGTAATAAATACTATCGTCTTTTTTAATTCTGATTGTAGGTCTATAAGTTGTTTCTGCATATCACTTCTAATTAAAGGATCTAATGCAGAAAAAGCTTCGTCCATTAACATAATGTCCGTGTCAGTAGCTAAGGCTCTTGCAAGACCTACTCGCTGTTGCATACCTCCAGAAAGTTGTGCAGGATATTGATTTTCAAATCCAGTCAAACCAACAGACTCGATTTTTTCCATAGCTACAGAATTTCTCTTTTCAATCTCCATACCTTGCATTTCAAGTCCGTAGCCAACATTTTGCAAAACTGTTTTATGAGGAAATAGTCCAAATCTTTGGAAAACCATGCTCATTTTCTGTCTTCTAAATTCGATTAATTGCTCTTTCTTTAGAGTGGTAACATCTTTACCTTCTACTAGAATTTCTCCAGCAGTCGGATCAATTAATCTATTTAAATGTCTAATTAATGTAGATTTTCCTGATCCAGATAAGCCCATGCAAACTAATGTCTCTCCTTCTTCAATCTTAAGGGATACATTATCTAACCCAACAGTATGTCCGGTCTTTTCAAGAACATCTTCTTTTGTAGCCCCTTCTTGTACCATTTTAAGAACGCTTTCAGGTTTTGGACCAAAAATTTTATATACGTTATTGATTTCGATTTTAGACATTTTTATAAAGTTTAGTTCTTTTAATACATCAAAGCAAATCAACAATAAAATAACTTTATTAAATTCAACTATTAATTGAATTGAAATTTTTTTGATTTTATATAATTATTTATTATGAATTCGATTTCTAAAATCGCAAAAAACAGCACTTATTTACAAATTACCTGGAACGATGGAGAAGAAAGTAAATTTAATTACATGTGGTTAAGAGATAATTGTCCTACAGCACACGATAAAGACTCAAGACATAGAATGTTTAACATTTTAGAAGTATCAAAAGAAATAAATCCCAAAAAATATTTGTTAAATGGTGATGGCAAATTAGAAATAGAATGGAGCGAGGGTGACCACACAAGTTATTACGATCCTAAGTGGTTGAGAGAAAATTGTTATACCATAAAAAATAAAAAAGAGTATGTTTCACCATATCAACTTTGGGACAACAATTTAGAACAAGATTTTGAATCAATATGTATTGAACATGATGAAGTAATTAATTCTGATGAAGGATTAATAAAATGGTTAGAGCTTCTACATCATAAAGGTATTGCAATTGTAAAAAATTCACCAACTGAAAAAAAATCAGGTTTTGAAATTCTTCACAGGATAAGTCACGTAAGAGAAACCTTTTTTAAAACTCCCTTTGAAGTAATCAATATTCCAAAACCAAATAATTCTGCCTATACAGCACATGCTTTAAGAAACCATATGGATTTACCTTGGTTTGAATTACCTCCTGGTTACCAGTTTTTACATTGTTTGGTAAATGATGCAAAGGGTGGAGACTCCTCCGCTATTGATGGATTTGCTGTTGCTGATTATTTAAGAAAATATGAAAAAGATATATTTGAAACACTAATCTCAGTCCCACTAAAGTTTAGAGATAAGGATTATACTCAAGAATCTCATCGAAGCTTTCATGCCCCAGCAATTAGTTTAACAAAAGATAAAGATTTTCATGATATTAGATTTAGTGTTGCAACTATGGATGCTCTAGACTGCCATCCCGACCAAATGGATAAAGTTTATAAAGCTCACCATAGATTTGGAAATCTTTTGCATGATGATAAGTTTCAGATAAAATTTAGACTAGGGCC
>CABZDY010000020.1 GCA_902524635.1 uncultured Pelagibacteraceae bacterium | reverse complement strand
AGTTTCATTATTATAACTATCTTCTAAAAATGAATAATTACTTTTTAAGTCTAATTTTAGTAATTTGTTTCCAAAAGTTAATTTAGTTTTAATATTCTTTAAATATAAAATATCTTGGATTTTTTTGTTAAATTTTAATTTGTCTAAATTAATTGTTGAGTTAACAAGATAACTTTCTATTCTATTTTTATTAATTTCTAACTTAAATTTATTATCTGTTTCAATTTTTATATTTTCATTAGAAAATAGATTTGGATCTAACTCTAGAAAATTTGAGAGAATTTTAGTATTAATAAGTGTTTTTTCATTACTGATTTGGCCACTTATTTTTATACTTTCATTTTTTATACCTTGTAAAGATAACTCTAAATTATTTTTTTTATAATCGTTATTTAATTTTAAACTTTCTGAGAGTGAAAAGTTTGATGCTAGGTCTGCAGTAAATTCATTATTTTCATAATTAGACTTAATGTTGACATCTTTAAGAAATATTAAATTTTGATATTTATTTTTAAAATAAATTTCATCAAAGTTTACTATAGAATCAACTTTTATATTTTTTAATTCCTTAAGTTGATTTAATCTAAAAGAGAAATAATTTTTACTTTCAAATAGTATTTCTTTATTAGATAAAAAATTCTGTTTAATATTTGCTAACTCAAAAAGTATATTTGGATTTACCAATGATTTTGTATTTTCAATATCTCCTTTTATAAAATATACACCTGATTTTTCACTTTTAATTTTAATACTTTCTGATGATAAATTTAAATTTTGATAATTAAAATTTAAATTTGAAATTGAAGTAAGCTTATCTTTTGTGCTAAAATTCAAATTGATATTGTCTAAACTATAATTGCTTAGTAAATTAAACTTTGCGTTTTTAACAAGGCCAGAAAAAAGATAAGAATTAACTCTCTGATCAATGATATCAAATTCGAGGTATAATTTAAATTTAATTAATCCCTTTTTAACATGATTATAAAATATTGAACTAGACGAATCATAGTCTATTGAATTTAATATTGAGGTTATATTTTTTATAGAATTTTCTGCTGATTTTATTTCTATATTTTTAATAGAGTTTTCTTTTCTAATAAATTCTATGATATTTAAATTGATTTCAATATTAGAAATTTTAATATTATTATTTTCAGACATTAAATTTGTATTTTTAGCGTTTAAATTTATAGAACCTTGAGCTAGGTTTAACTTAATAAATACATCATCAAGTTTAAGAGTTAATCTAGAATTATATTTTTTGACTTTATTAATTATGAAAGAATTAAAATTATCTGTTTTTATTCCATATATAGTTAAATAAGTTATAGAAACTAATAAAATTGTTAAAATTGATATGGATATAATAAAAATTATCTTACGCATTAATTTTATATAAAGAGTTTTCTAAAAAATCATCTAAATCACCATCTAGAACTTTATCAGGATTAGAGTTTTCATAGTTTGTTCTATTATCTTTCACCATTCTATATGGATGTAAAACATATGATCTAATTTGATGACCCCATCCAATTTCTGACTTTGAGCTCTCAATATTATCACTCTTTTCTTTTCTCTTTTGAATTTCATGCTCATAAAGTCTTGCCTTTAGCATATTCATACAAGTTTCCTTATTCTTATGCTGTGATCTTTCGTTTTGACATTGAACTACTATTTTACTAGGAATATGTGTAATTCTAACAGCACTATCAGTTGTATTAACATGTTGTCCACCTGCACCGCTTGATCTATAAGTATCAATTCTTAAGTCTTTATCTAATATCTCTATATCTATATCTTCGCTAATTACTGGATAGACCCACACACTTGCGAAACTTGTGTGTCTTCTAGCACCTGAGTCAAAAGGTGAAATTCTTACTAACCTATGGATTCCAGATTCTGATTTCAAAAAACCATAAACATATTCACCCGAAATTTTTATCACAGAAGATTTAATTCCAGCCTCATCTCCTTTATGCTCACTTATCAATTCAACATTATTACCACGATCAGAAGCCCATTTCATATACATTCTTCTAAGCATTTCAGCCCAATCCTGACTCTCAGTACCACCTGCACCTGCATGAAATTCTAAATAACCATCCAGTATATCGTTTTCGTTAGATAGAAAACATTTAATTTCAAGTTTTTTAAACTCTTTTTTAAGAATAACAAATCTATCTAAAGTTTCTTGAATAAGTTGATTATCATTTTCTTCGGAGGCTAATTGATAAATATCATACAAATCATTTAATTCATTTTCTGATAGTTTATGAGAGTCTAGTAAATTATCGTAACTTTTTTTTTCTTTTAATAATTTTTCAGCTTTTTTTTTATCATTCCAAAAATTTGGGTCTTCTAAAAGGCTATTTAGTTTATTTCTTTTTAATACGATATTTTGCGTTTCAAAGAAACTCCTTGATTCTTTGATTAATTTTAACTACCTCAGATTTAAATTTTTCTATTTCTTGTTCCATTAATAAAATTTTAAAATATTTTTTTTTAGTATATTTGAATTATATTTATCATTACTATTAAATGAATGTTTTTCAATTTTTTCTTTCTTATAAGACTCAATTATTGTTTTTTTTGACCCAAAATCTGCTTTTTTTCCAGTCTCAGCATCAATTACCATCATTTTAATTCCTTTTGCAATTTTAAAGGGCCTGGCCTCATAACTATTTACTGCTTTTTTTATGAATTCTTTAAAAATTGGCAATGCTGTTTTAGAACCCGTTTCAAATTTTCCCAATTTTTTTGGATTGTCATATCCAACATATACACCAACCACTAAATTAGATGTAAATCCAATAAACCAAGTATCAGTATTGTTATTTGTTGTGCCTGTTTTTCCAGCAATTTGTAAATTTAAATCACGTAATTTTTTGCCCGTGCCTCTCTGAATTACACCCTCTAATATTGAAGTCATTTGATAGGCAGTTTGAGGAGAAAAAATTTGCTTATAATTACTTTTTACAATTGGAATATTATTGCCTTCAAATGAAATGATATCACAATTTTCACAAAATCTTTTTTCATTATTAAAAATTGTATTTCCTTCACTATCCTGGATTCTATCAATTATTATTGGTGTAATTAATTTTCCACCATTTACAAATGAACAGTAAGCACTGGTTATATTTAATAAAGTTGTTTCTGCAGACCCAAGTGATACAGATAATAATTCATCTGGATTCTCATATATATTTAGTTTTTTAGAAAAATTTATAATTTTATCTATTCCTAGTTCCTGCGAAATCCTGACAGTCATTAAATTTCTAGACTTTTCTACTCCAGTTCTTAATGTGGAAAGGCCATAAAATTTTTTACCATAATTTTCAGGTTTCCACATTTTGAGATCTTCTCCTTGGTCAAGCACTATTGGCGCATCTAATATTAAAGAAGATGGAGTGTAATTATTTTCTAATGCTAATGCATATATAAATGGCTTAAAAGCTGATCCAGGTTGTCTTTTTGCTTGTGATACTCTGTTAAATTCACTTTTTTTAAAACTAAAACCTCCTGACATCGCCATTACTCTACCACTATAAGGATCCATAACAACAATCCCACCATTCACATTTGGTAATTGTCTTAAACTAAATATTCCATCTGAAATTTTTTTAACATAAATTAGATCATTAACTTTAAATATTTGATTGAAGTTTTTTCTTGTCCAATTAATATCCTCGTAACTAATAATCCCATTTTCTTTACTTGTAGTTTGAATTACTGTCTCAAATTTGTCAATTCTTTTAACAATAGCAATTTCCCAACCAATAGTTTTTTCTAAATTATACTTTTCTAGATTAATATTCCATTTTTTATTCTTTCTGTTTTCTAAAGGACCTCGCCAACCTTTTCTTTTGTCATATTCCAATAATCCTTTTCTTAATGACGATGCAGCTAAATTTTGAAGTTCTAAATTTATTGGAGTTTTAATATTAAAACCTTGTTTATGGATTTTATCATAACCATAATCTTCGATCACTTTTTTTCTTATATTTTCTACAAAATATCTTGTATCTTCTAAAAAAATTCTTTTCCTCTTTTTTAAAATAATTTTTGTATTAATTAATTCATTATATTTTTCTTTAGAAATATAAGAATTTTCATAAATATTTTTAATTACTAAATTTCTTCTATAATTTGCTAATTCTTTATTTTTATATGGGTTATATTTGCTTGGCGCCTTAGGTAAAGCTGCCAATAAAGCAGCCTCTGAATAATTGAGTGCACCAATTGGTTTATCAAAATATCTAAGACTTGCTGACGCTATACCATAAGAACCTTCACCTAGATAAATCTGATTTAAATAAAGTTCTAATATTCTCTCTTTTGATAACACTCTTTCAATTCTAAAAGCTAGTATAGCCTCTTTTATTTTTCTATCCAAACTCACCTCATTAGATAAAAGAAAATTTTTTGCTACCTGCTGAGTAATTGTAGAGGCACCTTCTAGCCTATCTGATCTTATTAAATTAAATATATTATTTTTTATAGCTCTTAAAACACCTTTAGCATCTACACCTGGGTGTTTAAAAAAATTTTTATCTTCAGATGATAAAAATGAATATATTATTTTTTTAGGAATTGCATTGTAAGGAACAAAAATTCTTTTTTCAGCAGAAAAATCTTTAATTAATACACCATTTCCAGAATAAACTTTGCTTGATACTGGTGGTTTATAATTTTTTAAAAATTTATAATCTGGTAATTTATTTGAATAAGACCAAAGTATCGAAAAGATTACTATAAAACCTAATAAAAGTAATAGAGTAAAAGCTATCAGGAGTTGTTTTATTAACTTGCTCATTTTAGTTTAAATTATTGATTGAATTTGTTAAAGATAAGGCACCGAATTTAAATAAAACAAATGAAAAATAATCAAATTTTATGTCAAAAAATTTATACATTGATGCATCGCATCCAAATGAAACAAGAGTCGTCCTTAAAAAAGATAATCATATTGAAGACTATGAATATGAAAGTGTTAACAATACTTTAATAAAAAATAATATTTATCTTGGTAAAGTAAGTCGAATAGAACCTTCACTTCAGGCTGCATTTGTTGATTTCGGCAGAGAGCGTCATGGCTTCCTCTCTTTTAATGATATTCAATCAGACTATTATCAACTTCCACATAGCGATTTAGAAAAAATAAAAGAGGAGGAAGAAAAAGTAAGGGAGGAATTATCTAAGGAGAGTGAAATTAATGAAAACCAAATTTTAGAGGGAAATGTGGAGGTAAAGATAAAAGATCCTGTAGAAAAACCAGAAGAAGAAATCAATGATAAAAATTTAAATGAAAAAAAATTCCCCTCTAAAAGATATAAAATTCAGGAAGTCATAAAGCCAAATCAAGTAATACTAGTTCAAGTACTGAAAGATGAAAGAGGTTTTAAAGGTGCTGCGCTTTCAACATTTATCAGCATAGCTGGTAAATATATAGTTTTAATGCCAAACACTGCCAAAGGTGGAGGTATTTCAAGAAAAATATTTAACCCTGGAGATAGGAAAAAAATTCGAAAGATTTTAAATGAAATTAAAATTCCTAAAGAAATGGGGATAATCGTTAGAACTGCAGGATCAAATAAAACAAAAAATGAAATTGATGGCGACCTAACTAATTTGATATCAATTTGGAATTCTATTAAGGATAATGCGTTAAATTCAATAGCACCCTCTTTGATTCATCAAGAAAGTGATATTATTAAAAGAAGTATCAGAGATATGTATGATGACGAAACCCAGAACATTATAGTAGAAGGTAATGAGGGTTATCAAAAAGCAAAAAATTATATGAAGCTTATGATGCCAAAACACCTAAAAAAAATTAAAAAATTTAGAGAAAAATTACCCCTTTTTTTTAAAGAAAACATTGAAAGGAAATTATTTGAAATTTTTAAAACTGAAGTGAAACTTAACTCTGGTGGCTATTTAGTTATAAATCCTACAGAAGCTTTAGTATCAATTGATATAAATTCAGGTAAATCTATAAAGCAAAAAAATGTTGAAAGTACTGCTTTAGATACCAACCTAGAAGCAGCTGAAGAAATTGCCAGACAAATCAAGATAAGAGATTTATCAGGTTTAATTATAATTGATTTTATAGATATGCTAAGTTTTAATAATCGAAAACAAGTTGAAAGAAGATTAAAAGAGAGATGTAGAAATGACAGAGCAAGAATTCAAATAGGGAGAATAAGCAATTTTGGACTGCTAGAAATGTCAAGACAACGTTTAAGAGAAAGTAATATTAAATGGTCAATTAAATTAACAAATGAAACACAGGCATTAAAAGTAATTAAATTAATTGAAATAAAAACACTGGAAAATGCTGCAAAAGTTGTAGATGTCAAAGTAAATGAGAAAATTTTAAATTATATTGAGAATAATTTTAGCGAAGACCTTAATTATTTTAAGAAAAAGAATAAGATTAAAATTAATTTTCATGTAAATCAAAATTTAAGTCTGCTGGAATATATAATGGAGTTTACCTCAAAATCAGGCAAGGTATTGGAAAAACTTGAAAAAATAGAAAACTTACAAAAAATTGTAGAAGAAAAAAATGATCAAAAACAAAAAATTGCTAAAGAAACAAAAATAAATTTCAAAAGAAAAAAATTTAAAAAAAGACGTACCTTTAAAAAAAAAACTAAATTAATCCCTCTTTAGGCGATGTAGGCGACCCTTGAAAATTTGGCATTATTCTTCCAGATAAAAATGACTTTCTTCCAGATAAAACTGCATATTTCATTGACTCAGCCATTTGAAATGGATCTTTTGCCTTAGCTATGGCAGTATTAATTAATACTGCATCACATCCCATTTCCATTGCTTCTACAGCGTCAGATGCTTGTCCAATTCCTGCATCAATAATAAGAGGAACTTTTGTTTGTTTTCTTAAAATTCTTATATTTGTTTTATTTTGAATACCTAAACCTGAGCCTATCGGAGCTGCTAATGGCATAATTGCTGCAGCTCCTGAATTTTCTAATCTTTTACACATCAAAGGATCGTCATTACAATACACCATTACTTTAAAACCTTCTTTTGTTAAAACTTCTGTTGATTTTAAAGTTTCGATCATTTCTGGGAATAAGTTTTTTTTGTCACCTAAAACTTCTAATTTAACTAATTTCCAACCTCCAATTTCTCTTGCAAGTCTTAATGTTCTTAAAGCATCTTTAGATGTAAAACATCCAGCTGTATTCGGTAGGTACATTATTTTTTTTGGATCAATATAATCCATTAATAAAGGTTTAGATTTGTCTGATATGTTAACTCTTCTAAGTGCAACTGTGACAATTTCTGCTCCTGAGATTTTAATTGCTTCTGCACACTCTTTCATATTTTTATATTTACCAGTACCTACTATAAGTCTAGATTTAAATTTCTTATTTGCGATTTTTAAAATATCTGATTTCATTAGCCACCACCTATAAAATGTACGATTTCTACTTTGTCTTTATTTTTAAAAAATATTTTACTTAATTTTTTTTTATCAACTATTTCTTCATTTAATTCTATCGCTACTTTATTAATTGGTGTTTTTAACTTTTCGATAAGATTTTTTAAAGAAAAATTTAAATTTACAGTTAAAATTTTACCATTGACTACTATTTTTATTTTATTTTTTTTATTCATATAATATAAAGTTTTAATGAGTAAATTAATAATAATTAATGGACCTAATCTTAATCTATTAGGTGAAAGAGAACAAACTCAATATGGTAGCAAGGACTACAAATATCTTGAAGAAATTTGTCTAAAAAGGGCAAAAGATTTAAAAATTGATATAGAGATTAAACAATCAAATATTGAAGGAGATATCGTGAATATTATCCAAGATGCCCGTAAAACACATGATGGAATCATAATAAATGCAGCAGGTTATAGTCACACATCAGTTGCTATAAGAGATGCTTTGAGTATTTTCAAAAAACCTGTCATCGAACTGCATATATCCAACATTTATAAAAGAGAGGATTTTAGACATAAGTCACTTATGAGCGCAGTTGTTACTGGTATTATTTGTGGATTGGGTATAAATGGCTACATTTTAGCCATAAATTCTATGCATGAAATCTTAAAAAATGAAAATTAATAAAAATATTATTAAAGAGCTAAATGATTATTTAGAAGAATTTAATCTTACAGAAATAGAGTATACTGAAAAAGATATTAAGGTAAAAGTCTCAAAACACAAAATATCTAAAAATATTGAAGATTTAGCGCCTGCTAATGAAAAAAAAATTATTAAAGAAAAAGTTTCAATTGATAAATCAAAAGCAATTACTTCACCTATTATTGGTACTGCGTACCTTGCTCCAGAACCAGGCGGCAAAAAATTTATTGAGATAGGTCAAAAAATTAAAAAGGGAGATACAGTTATGATTGTTGAAGCAATGAAAACTATGAATCATGTTCCTAGCCCACTAGATGGAGTTATAAAAGAAATTAGAGTTGAAGATGGCCAACCTGTTGAGTTTGGTCAGACTATTGTAACAATAGATTAAAGCAATGTTTAAAAAAATACTTATAGCTAATAGAGGAGAAATAGCTGTACGAGTAATTAGAGCCTGTAAAGAATGGGGTATTGCAACAGTGGCTATACACTCCGATGTTGATAGGGAGAGTATGCACGTTAGATTAGCTGATGAAAGTATTTGCGTAGGTCCTCATCAACCAACATTTAGTTATTTAAATATTCCTGCAATTATGTCAGCAATTGAACTCACAGGTGCTGAAGCTGTACATCCTGGTTATGGTTTTTTATCAGAAAATTTTGAGTTTGCAAAAATATTAGAAGAAAATGATATTAAATTTATAGGCCCTTCATCTAATTTAATAAAAATGATGGGAGACAAAATTGAAGCAAAGAAAGTTGTAAAGGAATATGGACTACCAGTAATTGGAGGCTCTGAAGGTGGTATTAAGGATATTAATGAAGCTAAAAAAATATGTGACAAAATAGGTTTTCCAGTATTAATAAAGGCCTCTGGTGGAGGTGGTGGAAAAGGAATGAAAATTGTAAACAAGTTGGAAGAATTTGAAAATCTTTTTTTTACAGCTAAACAAGAAGCAAAAAAATTTTTTGGTAACGATGAGGTTTATATTGAAAAATTCTTTCAAAATCCAAGACATATTGAAGTACAAGTTTTATCAGGTAAAAATAGAACTGTTCATTTACATGAAAGAGATTGTTCAGTTCAACGAAGACATCAAAAACTTATTGAGGAAACCCCTAGTCCAGTTTTAGATGATACTATAAGAAAAGATCTTTTTAAGAAAACTGTTAATATGGTTAGTAAAATTGGGTATGAAGGAGCTGGAACAGTTGAATTTATATACGAAGATGGGAAATTTTATTTTCTAGAGATGAATACAAGAGTGCAGGTTGAGCATCCTGTAACAGAGATGGTTACAGGTATTGACATCATAAAAGAGCAGATATGGATAGCTTTCTCAGGTGATACAGCTTTGGAGCAGAGCGATATAAACCCAAGAGGTCACGCAATAGAATGCCGAATTAATGCCGAAGATCCAAGCAATAATTTTCAACCCTCACCAGGTAAAATAGGTATGTGCCATCAACCATCTGGCTTTAGAACGAGAGTTGATGGATCTATCTACCAAGGATGTAAGATTACACCTTATTACGACAGTATGGTTTGTAAAGTGATTACGCATGGTAGAAACAGAGAAGAGGCAATTCAAAGAATGCAAAGATCTCTTGATGAGTTTGTGATAGATGGAATAACAACCACAATAGAACTTCATAAAATTTTACTAAATAACAAAAAATTTATTACATCTGACTTTAATGTAAGCTGGTTAGATAATGAAAAAGTTATTTAACTATAACATTTTTTTAACCAAACATCATAAACTGGATGATCAAATGGTCTAAGCGACGGACTTGATGCAAATGTCCAATCATTAAAAATAAATACTCTATCGTTATTATTCATTGTAATATCCTTTACTTGCATATAGGCTGTTACTTCTGGGTCATCATCAAATTCTGAATTATAACATTTCAAAACTTTTATATTTAGATTTTGAAAAGAAAATTCTTCACCAACTTGAATTTTAATGTTTGTATTTTTTGAACTTACCTTATCTAGAATACTTAACTCTGCAGTTGTTTCATTTTTTGGCAAGGTCCCAGCATGTACATTATTTATAATAAGAATACTTAACAAGGATAGTAATAAAAAATTAACTTTTCCAGCTTTTATATTTTTTTTTAACAACATTATTATATTTTTTTGGATGATAAGAATTGTCTGATCCTGTTTGATTAGCTAAGTGTTCTTTCTGCCAATCATATTTTTTTAAATTATGATCATTTTCTATTTTATTTTTCATATAATGCATCCATGAATACCATTCATTTGGTATTTTTGATGCCTCAACTTCTCCATTATAAATTATCCATCTTCTTCCTGATTTACTTTCATAATATTTATTTCCATTTTTATCTTCCCCAACTAAATTTCCTGAAAAAAATATTTGTAATCTTGTTCCAAACGTTTGTTGATTCCACCAAGTAAAAATTTGTTTTAACATTGTCAATATTAAAGTTTATTTTTTTTCAATTTAAAATTGTAAAATTTAAATTAGACTAAAATTTTAAATTTCTATATACTTTATATCTTTAAGATTCAATTTTATAAATAAATAAGGAAATTAGATGGCAAAATATTTAGTTGAGACATATTACACTTGTAGCTTTAAAGTAAGTCATTATCTTGATGATATTGACGAGAAAAATGTACAAAATATTGAGAAAAGGGATGACGGTAAATTTGAAATTCTAGATGTAAAACTAGATAAAAGAAAAACCAAAAATTTAGAAAAGATTGAAAAAAACAAGATAAATGTTGTTCAAAAAGATCTTTCTGAGCCTGAGCTAAAAAATAGTCTTAAAATTAACCAAGAAATGTTAACAAAAAATATTCAAGATAATAATGGTAGAAGATTCAGTATGCCTGATAGAAGAAAAGGGTATATCCAAAAAGCGTCGATTGGAGATCATAAAGTTTACTTACACACAGGCGAGTACGAAGACGGTAAAATAGGTGAAATATTTATCGATACAAGTAAAGAAGGTGAATTGGTAAAAGCTACAATGAATAACTTTGCTATAGCTGTTTCATTAGGATTACAATATGGAGTTCCTTTGGACGAATTTGTAAATGCATTTGTAGACACAAAATTTGAACCTTCTGGAAAAGTATTTGGAAACGACAGAATTTTAAGTGCAACATCAATTCTGGACTATATATTTCGAGAATTAGCAATATCATATCTTAATAGAGAAGATCTTGCCCATACTCCCTCTATTGGGGGATCTGAAAACTTGGATGATGTTGTAACAGATGAAAATAGTGAAGATAAAACTCAGTTCTTAAAATTAGTAAAAGACATTACAAGTAAGGGTTTTGTTAGAAGTAATTATAAAAAAAAATTAGTAGATTTATCAGATATAAAAATAAATCTTAAAGGAAAGAAATAACTATTTTTTCTTTTTAATAGTCAAATTTAACTCTTTTAATTGATCATCTGAAATTTCAGATGGTGCATTCATCATCAAATCTTGTGCATTTTGATTCATTGGAAACATAGTAACTTCTCTTATGTTTTTTTCATTAGCTAAAAGCATAACAATTCTATCAATTCCTGGAGCTATTCCACCATGGGGTGGTGCTCCATAACTCAAGGCATTTATCATTCCGCTAAATTTAATATTAACATCATTTTTTGAATAACCAGCAATTTCGAATAATTTATACATCAGTTCAGGAATATGGTTTCTTATAGCACCTGATGATAGCTCAATTCCATTACAAACAATATCATATTGATAAGCTTTAATATTTAAAGGATTTGAAAAATCTAATTCATTTATTTCTCCTTGCGGCATAGAAAACGGATTATGACTAAATTTAATTTTTTTTGTTGTTTCATCAATCTCATACATTGGATAATCAACAATCCAACAAAATGAAAGTGTTTCATTATCAATTAAATCTAAATCCTCTGCTATTTTGTTTCTTGCAGCGCCTAATATTTTTTCCACATCATCTTTTTTTCCACAAGACAGAAAAATAGTGTCTCCTATGCTTGCCTTTGTTTGATTAATAATTTCTATCAATACAATTTCAGAGAAAAATTTTCCAATTGGTCCTTTAGCAGTGATCTTATCCTCTTTTTCTAATGTGAAATATGCAAGACCTGATGAACCTTGATCTTTTGCCCATTTATCGATTGCTTCAAAGAAACTTCTAGGTTTATCCTCTGTATTTTTGGCAACTAAACCTCTAACTATTGAGCCATTTTTAACTAATTTCTTAAATATTTCAAATTTTACATCTTCTCTCTCAAAAATATTTGTTAAATCTGTAATTTCTAGCGGGTTTCTTAAATCAGGTTTATCAGATCCATATTTAAGCATTGAGTCTTCGTAAGTAATTTTTGGAAATTTTTCATCAAGGATTTTTTTATTACTAAATGTTTTAAATAATTTTAAAAATAAAGTTTCTATTACATTAAAAACGTCTTCTTGCTCAACAAAAGACATTTCCACGTCTAATTGATAAAATTCTCCTGGACTTCTATCTGCTCTTGCATCCTCGTCTCTAAAACACGGTGCTATTTGGAAATATTTATCAAAACCAGACATCATTATGAGTTGCTTAAATTGTTGGGGTGCTTGTGGTAAGGCATAAAATTTTCCAGGATTTAATCTACTTGGAACAAGAAAATCCCTTGCACCTTCAGGACTAGAAGAGGTTAATATAGGAGTTTGAAATTCTAAAAAACCAAGTTTTTGCATCTCATTTCTAATAAATGATATTACTTTTGATCTTAAGATAATATTTTGGTGTATTTTTTTTCTTCTTAAATCTAAAAATCTATACTTTAGTCTTATTTCTTCAGCATATTCTTGATCTGAAAAAACTGGCATTGGTAACTCTTTAGTTTCACCAAGAATATAAATATTATTTATTTTGACTTCTATTTCGCCAGTTGAAATATTTTTATTTATTGTTTCATTTGATCTCTCTATAACCATTCCCGTAATTTTAATTACTGTTTCTAAAGAAAGTTTTTCAATTTTCTTAAAAATTTCATTACTTTTGTCAATAACGCATTGAGTAATTCCAAAGTTATCTCTTAAATCTATAAACAAAAGATTTCCATGGTCTCTTTTTTTGTTAATCCAACCAGATAAAGAAATTTCTTTTCCATTATCTAACTTAGTTAATTCTCCACAGGTATGAGTTCTATATTTATTCAATTTACAAAATCTCTTTTATCGTTTTAAAATTAATTGGTTTTTTTTTTTTTAAACTTAGTTCGTCAATCTTATATATAAATTCATCAATTTTTCTATAAGATCTGTCAATTCTGCTAATTATAAAATTTATTATTTTTTTTTCGATTTTAATCTGACGATCGGAAAAATTCTTTAAAATTATAGCAAAAAGTAATTCATCATCTGGATTTTCAATTACAGCGTAAAGACAATTTTTTGATCTTGAGCTTAAATCAGGCAGTCTGTATTTAATTTCATTTATTGGTTTTAATGAATTTATCAACAAATACTTACTGTCCTGATCTATTAGATTAAAAATTGAATAAAGTATTTCTTCCTGATTACATTCTTCAAAATCATCAATAATTATACTTTCATGTAATTTAATACTTTTAAAAATTGAATTATCAATCTCATTTCCCTTAACTAAAAATGCTTTAGATTTTAATTTAAAGATATTTGCGAGGTGACTTTTTCCAGAAAATTTTTCACCAGATATATTTAATATTTTTTTATCCCAGTCAGGCCATCTATTAATCAAATCAAAAGCGTTAGAATTACTTTTCGATAAATAAAAATCATGTTCATTAAAATTAGTTTTATAATCAAAGTCTAAAAGTAATTGATTTAACTCACTCATTTTATTTTCCAGTTAGTTGAAGAAGAATCAATATTAATTCCAAAAAACAAAATATCTTTTAAAAATCTTTTTGGACTACTGCTGTAATTAACTTTGTATATAATCATGTTGCTATCGAACTTTTCAATATTATAGCTATTTACAAAATCTAAATTATTCAAAGCATTTTCTAATTTTAATGATTTTTCTGTATTATTTGACTCTACTGATAATCGGATTGGAACAGATGTGTATGGACTCATTTTATTAATAGATTTCC
>CABZDY010000019.1 GCA_902524635.1 uncultured Pelagibacteraceae bacterium | reverse complement strand
ATTTATCAATGAAAAAAAGTAATTTTAGCTCAATAGAAAGTATAATTAAGACTGTTAAGAAAAATGGAATGTATATTCTTGTTGATGATGAGAGCAAGCATGAAGAAATGGAAAACGAGGGTGATTTAGTAATTTCAACATCAGCTGTTAATCCTAATCATATTAATTTCATGGCCAAACATGCAAGAGGATTAATTTGTTTAGCAATGGATAATGCACAATCAAAAAAAATTGGATTAACTTTAGCTTCACCAATAAATCAATCGAGAAGCAAAACTGCTTTTACTTACTCTATAGAAGCTAAAAAAGGTGTTACAACAGGTATATCAGCCTATGATCGTGCTAAAACAATTAAAGCCGCGTCAAGTAAAAATGCAAAAAAATACGATATTGTATCTCCAGGACATGTTTTTCCAGTTATAGCAAGAGATGGAGGTGTACTTGTTAGAGCAGGGCATACCGAGGCTTCAGTTGATATATCAAAACTTGCTAAAAAAAATAATTCAGCTGTTATTTGTGAAATTATGGCAGATGACGGAAAAATGGCAACAGGTAAGACATTATTTAATTTTGCTAAAAAACATAGACTTAAAATAGGTAAGATCGAAGATTTAATTGCTTATAGGTTAAAGAGAGAAAAACTTGTTAAATTAAAAAAAACTTCTTCAATAATTGTTCAAAAACAAAAATTTAAAATAAAAGTATTTGAAAACGTACTTGATGGATCAGAAAACTTTGCACTGATAAAGGGAACCTTAAAGAAAGGAGCTGTACCTAGATTAAGAGTAATATCATCTAATGTTGTTCAAAATTATTTAATTAATCAAAAATTGCCAAATTCATTCGATAAAACAATCTCATATTTTAAAAAATATAATAATTGCGTTCTTGTATTTATAAGAGACCCTAACTTAAAATCAGTAACTCAAACACTTAAACAGTATAAAAGTAAAACCTTTTATAAAAAAGGTCATGACAAATTGATCAGAAACTATGGTATAGGAGCTCAAATTATTAAATCTCTAAATATTAAAAATATGATACTTGTTACTAGATCTAAAAAAAAAGTGATAGGTTTAGAAGGTTACGGAATAAAAATTAAAAAACAGGAAATTATAAAGTGAAAAAAAAAATTCTAATTGTTGTTGCAAATTATTATGAAAATATTGCTATGTCTTTATTAAATAGCGCAAAATCTAGAATTAAAAATAAATATAACATAAGAGTGATTAACGTACCTGGTGCATTTGAGATACCTGTAACAATATCAAAAAATTTAAATAAATTTAACGGATTCATTGCTTTAGGATGTGTTATTAAAGGTCAAACACCTCATTTTGATTTTATATCAAAAGCAACAACTGATGCATTAATGACATTATCAATAACATCCAAGAAACCTATAGGGAATGGCTTAATTACATGCTTAAACAAAAGACAAGCTATTGTACGCGGTAGAAAAGGTTCAGAGGCAGCAGATGCAGTTTTATCTGTCCTTTCTCAATAAATTATGTCCGTTCAATTTACACCACAAAGAAATCCAAGAGTAATAATTATACAAAAGCTTTATGGGAAACTTTTTAATAATGAGGAAAATGTTACTTTTCCTAAACATAGATTTAAAAAATTTATAAAAGATATTGTAAATGGAACTATCGAGAGAGAAGAGTTAATTAATACAGAAATTAATAACCATTTGGAGCAAGATTTAAAAATTAAAAACATGGACAAAGTTTTTCAAATTATTATTAAAAGTGCAATTTTTGAATTCTTATATAAACCAAATACTTCAATCAAAATTATTATTAATGAATATCTTAAAGCATCAAATTTTTTTATAGATGATTCGCAGACTAAATATTTAAATGCATTATTAGATAAGATTTCAAAAAAAATTAGAATAAGCAATGAATGAGTTTACTCTAATTGAAAAGTACTTTAAAAAATTAACCTATAATAACCCATCAGCGTTAGATCTAAATGATGATGTTTTTTTTGACAAAAATAATAATGTTGTCATATCAACAGATACTTATGTAGATGGTGTACATTTTCTTAATTTTCGAAAACCTGATTTAGTAATAAAAAAAATATTAAGATCTTCAATATCTGACTTATATTGCAAAGGTGTTAAGCCAAAATTTATTTTTATAAGTGCTAGTGGTAACAATAATTCATTCTCAAAAAAAAATCTAAATATGATCTCTAACAGTCTTAAAGAAGAACAAAATAAATTTGATATTAAATTATCAGGTGGCGACACGACAAAATCAAATAAAACTACTTTTACAATAATGTCGTTAGGTTATTCAAAAAAAATAGTGCAAAGAAATAAGTGTAAAAATGGTGATGATATATATGTAACTGGTAATATTGGTGATAGCTACCTAGGATTGCAAATATTAAAAAAAAAAATTTTATTAAATAAAAAAGAAAAAAGTTATTTTATTAAAAAATACTATTTACCTGACTTACCTATTAAGATTAGCTCAAACCTTTTAGACTTTGCAAATTCGTCAATTGATATTTCAGATGGCTTATTTGGAGATTTGAGCAAGCTAATCAATAAAAGTGAATTATTTTATAAAGTTGAACTGAATAAAGTTCCGATTTCTTCAAATTTGAGAAACTATATTACTAAATACAAAAAAAAGAAGGTTAATTTCATTTCAAAGGGCGATGATTATCAAATTATATTTACATCCTCAAAATCAAAGAGAAATTATATTCAAAAATTTTTCAAAAAGATGAATCAAAAAGTAACACTAATTGGCAATTTAACTAAAGATTCTAGTAATAATGAAATTATTGAGGGCAATAACCGATTAAAACATGCATATAATGAGGCATATTCCCACAATTTTTAAAAAAAGTTAAATATTGCGTTTTATATCATATTTTGTATTACATATTTTTCATAACTTTAATTAACAAAGGAACCAATGAACACATCAACTGAAACAATAATGTTTTATATTATAGCGGCTGGAATATTATCCATCGTTTATGGCTTTATAACAGGTAGAAATATTTTAAATTCGAGCTCTGGTAATGCCAAAATGTTGGAAATTGCATCTGCAATTCAAGAAGGAGCAAGAGCATATTTAAATAGGCAGTATAAAACAATTGCAATAGTTGGTGTAGTAGTTCTTATAATTATAACGATTTTATTTAGTCCATTAGTTGGTTTAGGCTATTTAATTGGTGCTACTTTATCTGGAATTGCAGGTTATGTTGGAATGCTTGTTTCTGTTCAGGCTAATGTAAGAACAGCTGAAGCATCAAGGAAGAGTTTAGCGAGTGGTTTATCAATAGCATTTAAATCAGGTGCGGTAACTGGAATGTTGGTAGCTGGTTTGGCGTTACTCTCTATTGCAGTTTATTATTATTATTTAGTAAAAGTAGGAATTGAAGAGAGAGAAATTGTTAATGCACTAGTCGCCTTAGGTTTTGGTGCATCACTTATATCTATCTTTGCAAGACTTGGTGGTGGTATTTTTACAAAAGGTGCTGATGTAGGAGCTGATTTAGTTGGAAAAGTTGAAGCTGGTATTCCAGAAGACGATCCCAGAAACCCAGCAGTTATTGCAGACAACGTAGGTGATAATGTTGGTGATTGTGCGGGCATGGCAGCTGATCTTTTTGAGACTTATGCTGTAACGATTGTTGCTACAATGGTTCTTTCATCTATTTTCTTCGTAAATGATTTAAATATGATGATCTATCCATTGGCTATTGGAGGTGCTTGTATTTTAACATCTATTCTTGGAACTTTTTTTGTTACTCTTGGTAGTGATAAAAATATTATGAAAGCTATGTATAAAGGTTTTGTAATTACAGCAATTAGTTCATTAATTATATTATTCCCTATTACAAAACATGTTATAGGATTTACAACCGAATATGTGGCAAATGGAAAAACATTTAATGGTTTAAGTCTATATTTTTGTGGAATTATTGGTTTAATAATTACAGGTTTAATAATTTGGATAACAGAATATTATACAGGGACTGATTACAGACCTGTAAAAAGTGTAGCTAAATCATCAACTACAGGTCATGGTACAAACGTAATTCAAGGTTTAGCTGTTTCTATGGAAGCAACTGCTGTCCCAGCATTAATAATTGTTGGTGGAATTTTATGGACTAATCATATTGCAGGTCTTTATGGTATTGCCATTGCTGTAACTACAATGCTTGCTTTAGCTGGTATGGTTGTTGCTTTAGATGCTTATGGACCTGTTACAGATAATGCTGGCGGCATAGCCGAAATGTCAAACCTTCCAAAAAATGTTCGTAAAACGACGGATGCTCTTGATGCAGTTGGTAATACTACTAAAGCTGTAACAAAGGGTTATGCAATAGGTTCTGCTGGTCTTGGTGCATTAGTTCTTTTTGCAGCATATACAGAGGACATAAAACATTTTTCAAAAGTTGCTGGTTCTAATCTAGAGGGAATAGCAGTTACTTTTGATTTGTCTAATCCTTACGTGGTAGTTGGATTGCTTATTGGTGGAATGCTTCCTTATCTGTTTGGTTCAATGGGTATGCAAGCAGTAGGTAGAGCAGGAGGAGCTGTTGTTGTTGAAGTAAGAAGACAGTTTAAAAAAATTCCTGGTATAATGAAAAGAAAAGCAAAGCCAGATTATGGTAAACTTGTTGATTTACTAACAAAAGCTGCAATTAAAGAAATGGTTATTCCATCTTTATTACCAATATTGTCTCCTATTATTTTATATGTAGTAATTTATTTTATAGGTGGACAAGTTGCAGCGTTATCTTCTCTTGGAGCGATGTTATTAGGAGTTATTATTACAGGTCTATTTGTTGCTGTTTCAATGACTGCCGGTGGTGGTGCTTGGGATAATGCAAAAAAATATATCGAAGATGGCAAATTTGGCGGCAAAGGGTCAGAGGCTCACAAAGCAGCAGTTACAGGTGATACAGTTGGCGATCCGTACAAAGATACCGCAGGACCTGCTGTTAATCCAATGATTAAAATTACAAATATAGTGGCATTACTTCTGCTTGCTGTTATCGCTGGATAATAAATTAATGAATTAAAATTTTGTAATTGTAATTAAAAACTTAATGATTTTTTGATATTTTTATGCGATCACGCATAAGATTGTGAATTATAGTTCAACGTTAATTCAATGATTTTAAACATTATGGTATACTATGTATATTTAATATTATCAAAAAAACTCAATAAATATATATCATATGTTGGTTATACTAATAACATCGAGAAAAGATTGCGTCTTCACAATAAATCAAAGGGAGCAAAATTTACAAAAGGTAAATTTTGGAAACTAATATATTACAAAAAATATAATGATAAAGTTATTGCGATGAAAGAGGAATATAAATTAAAGAAAGATTATAAATTGAGAAATAAAATAAAAAATAATTTTATTAATAAAATAAAATGAAGATTGCTATATTATTACCATATAAAGAGAATTATATTCCAAAATATTCTGGTGCTGTATCAATACATGTTTCAGGTTTATTTAATTATTCAAAATTTAAATTAACAACAAGCATTTATGGAAATACAAAAAGTAACAAATATTTAACAAAAAATTTCAATAATATTAAATTCAAGAAATCTATTTTAACTAGTAACAATATAAAATATTTAAATCAATTTATCGATAAAGCTAAATCTAAAGATTTTGATCTCATAGAAATACATAATAGACCTTCTTATTTTAAATTAATCAAAGCAAATTTAAAATCTAAAATAATTATATATTTTCATAATGATCCACTTACTTTATCTGGATCAAAAACAAAAAAAGAACGTTTAGACCTAATCGAAAAGTGTGATTTTATTTTTTTTAATAGTAAGTGGACTAAAAATCAATTTTTTAAGGATGTTCTTGAAAAAAAATACTTATCTAAGTTCAAAATTTGTTATCAGTCTACAAAAAAAACAAAAGTCAACTTATTAAAAAAACAAAATCTAATATCATTTGTTGGAAAACTTAATACAGCCAAAGGTTATGATATTTTTGGAAAAGCAGTTATAAGAATTTTAAATGAGTTTCCTAAATGGAAATCAATAGTTATAGGTGATGAACCAAGAGAAAAACACATATTTAATCATCCAAATTTAAAAATTTTAAATTTTCAAAAAAATGATTATGTTTTAAATATTTTAAATAAAACTAGTATATTTGTTGCTTGTTCTAAATGGGAGGAGCCATTTGGTAGATCTAGCCTTGAGGCTTCAAGCAGAGGTTGTGCAACAATCTTAACAAAAAGAGGTGGTTTAGTTGAAACATCAGCACATCCAATATTGCTTAAAAAAATAGATGAAGAAGCACTTTATAAATCTATAAAAAATTTAATTCTTAAACCTAAAATTAGGAAAAAATTACAATTATTAAATTATAAATCTTTTTTCCTTACTCATTCTTTTGTATCTAAAATAATTGATGATGTAAGAGAAAATTCGGTTTAAATTATCCTTAAAAATTTATAACATCAAAGAGGCATGGATTTTAGCTCTACCTTCTTAAATTTTGATAATAAAAAGTTATTCAAAAATAATTAGAATATTTAAATTTTCATTTTATTTAATGCATTATTCTTAAATAGATTTGCCTCTTGTATGTATCTTCTAACCATTTGAGTAGTTTTATGTCCTGTCATTGACATAATATTACGCTCTTCAACACCAGCCTCTGCTGCTGAAGTTGCAAATCCTGATCTTAAACTATGACCACCGTAAATATTTGGATCTAATCCTGCTGATAAGGCATACTTTTTAATTATTAGTGATACTGATTTATCTGAAATGTTATAAATTTTTCCTTTTTTTATCTGATTGTAATTGATCCAATTCTTTAATGTATTTACAGGACAAAATTCTATATTTTCAAAGTAGGGGATTGCTTTTATGCTTCCTTCACCTGATTGATCAGTTTTTGATCTTTTTATAAATATTTTTACGCCTTCATCAACAAATTCTAAATCTTCATATTCCAAATTGACAAGTTCTGATCTTCTAAATCCACCTGAAAAACCAGTTAATATAAGTGATTTATTTCTTAATTTTTTTAATTCTTTTTTTTCTTTTTCATCTATTACTTTAATTATTAATTTTAAATTATTGATTAACAAAGGTTTTTTTGATGATTGATATGAACCATTAACTCTTTTAATGCCTAACAAATTTTCTATTATAATTGGATGTTTTGAGTCTAGATAGTGACCTTTAATTTTATGAACTACTTTAATAGAGGCTATTCTTCTCTTTAATGTACTAAATTTATAAGTTTTCGATAAATGAGTTAAATATAATGATAATATTTTTGGCTCAGTTGGTAATGAATTAAGTCCATTTTTTATGCAAAATGATGAAAAGTCTCTAAAGTCTGCTTCATAAGCTCGAACAGTATTATTTGCTTTAGAATTTTTAAGATTTTTAATCGTTTCCAACTCGAGTGATTTTATATTTGTAATAATATCATTCATAATATTTTCCGATAACCATTAATTATCGGAATCTATAATATAACACATTTTATAAGTCAAGCATTTAATGTAAAAGAATCTCAATGCCTAAATATGTATTAATCGGTCTGATTGTTGTTATTGGAACATTTCTAATTATGAATTTCTGGCCAAAATTAAAAGAACAAACAAAAAATCGTATTTTAATGATTATTTTTGGCATATTTTTTATAAGCATTTTTGTTCTGCTATTTTTATTAATGTTTTGAGGTTAATTGATAGATATTATTAGTATTTTAGTTGCTGGGATATTTTCATGCATAATTCTTGATATTCTGGGTTATTTACTCAAATTGATGGGAATTCCAGAACCATCGTGGGGAATTGTTGGAAGATGGACTTATTATATGCTTAAAAATGCTACTTTTTATAACCCAAATATTGCCCATATGCCTAATTTTAGGTATGAAGTTTTACTTGGTTGGATTTTTCACTATTATATATCGATTTGTTGGGCTGTAATCTATTATTTTTGTTTTTTAATGGTAGGTCTAAAAATGACATATTTTTCAGGCTTTATATTTGGAGCTCTTACAACATTGGCTCCATTATTAATATTTTTACCATTTACAGGACAGGGAGTGTTTGCAAATAAGACTGGAATACCAATTAAAACATCAATTATGTTTCTAATCAGACACTCAATTTACGGAATTGCGATGTACGAGGGTTTTAGATGGTTTACTTGAATCTTTAGTTTAATTTATCCCCACTATTCTACCCTGTTAAAAACATGCAAAATTCAACAATAAAGTGATACATACAACCTACTCTATCTGATATTGTTTAAAGTGAATTAAGAGGCAACTCTTAACTGACCAGCTGGGGAAAAACCGAGAGGTTCAAGCCCAGAGGGCAGAAAACTCTACAGAGTAGCGCTAAAATAGTAGAGTGGAAGGCATGGCGGTAGCGCATAAAACGACGTGCCAAAAACTACTGTTCTTTGTACCTGAAAAGGTACAAGGTAACAGGGTTTTTTTCTATTTATGATCCTCAAAGGCACAAAATTTCAATTAAAAGTTTGGGAATATTTAAAAACTATACCAAAAGGTCAAATCAGAACCTATTCTGAAGTAGCAAGAGCAATTAAAAAGCCAAAAGCAGTAAGAGCTGTTGCAAATGCCATAGGAAAAAACCCATATGCACCAGAAATCCCTTGCCACCGCGTAATTAGGTCAGATGGCTCTTTAGGCGGTTATTCGGGTAAAGGCGGAATAAATACTAAGAGAAAACTACTGAAATTAGAGGGTATTATGCTTTAAAAATGTTAAATACCAGCGTTTTTTAATTAATTTACCATATTTGGATATTTTTTTTCAATATCACCTATAAGTTGCACTATGGAATAAGAAATGTTTAAAATAGGCCTACTTTTGGGCGTTTAAAAGCTATATTCTTATAGTGCAGAGCTCGTGCTTTTTTGCAAAATTATACATAATTTTGGATCAAGCCCCTTTGTATCACGTGCCACAATTAATCTCCAAGATTGGAATAATCTTATTGTAATGGAATATGTAAATTTTTAAAACCACCCCTACCCCTTTAAAAAACATTAAATATCAATAGTTTAAACCAATATTGAATATTCACTGATTTATAATTGCTTAAAATCGAGATAGAATACTTATTGACCGATGTATTCTAGTTGACAGCTGTCAACTTTTGGAACATTAATAGTACATTATCACACGTGTAAATGTTTTATTATGTTTCAGATATCTTATAAATATATATTATAATATAAATAAATGTAACAATTACAGCATTTTATTTAATAAAATTAAAGTATCACTTTAATATATGGTAACGTTTTGTTTACTTTAGTTGAAAGATTTCAAAGTTCTTACTTTAAGAAACTCGAGAAAATCAACAATATTACTATCTTTGTTCTTATGATCCTCTGATAATGCTTCAATGCCTTCACTGTAAACTTTGTTTGGATTGTCATTAGAAAGCTTTATCATACCTCTAGCAATAGTATTGCATAAATCATATTCATCTTCAGTCATATTTTCTTTATTATCCCCTACTACTGAGCATGAAAAGCCTTTATCAACCGGGGTAACCATTAAATGAATGGATCTTGAAAATATAGCCCTTTTTTTTGTTTTCATTTATTTTTATAAACAATATTGCTTCTATTTTTCTTAATATAATTAATGTCCTCACTAAATTCTTTTACAAAGTATTTTTGAGCCTTCTTTAATGCATTAAGATGTTTTTTTTCAACATATATATCTTTATCTAAATATACTTTACTAACATTCGAATTAAATTCTGATGAAATAGTTTCAAGACATGCGTTGAGATTTTCTAGTTTACCTACAAGTTCTGGGTATCTTACATCAGTAGTAATTGACCAAAAATCACAAACATCATCAAAATCGAAATTTGACAAATTTGAATTTTTGATAATTTTTTGAGTAATTTGCTTGTTATATAAGATATTAAATTTAGTTTTAAATTCTCTTGAAATATCTTTTTTGGAATTTTCTATATCATTATTGAGATTTTTTGTATCTTTAAGATTATTTATAACAAATTTACTACCATTTTCAGAAATTTTATACATTTTCTCACCTACTTTAATTAACCATCCATTTTTATACAGCGGACTTTTGGCATTCATTATTTGAGTATAAACTTTATTTGAGTCAGTATGATTTTTAAATCCTTGAAGTGAAAAATCATTAGGAAATAGTTCCCAACATTTTACTGCTAGTGCTTCTGATGAGAAAGATTGTTTATTTCCTATCTCAAAACAAGCTAACAAGACTTTTTCAGCAACTGTTAATTTAGTTTTCATCTGACTTTACAAAATCAAGTTTCATTATCACATCTAAATGTTTTTTCATTTTTATTTGAAAATCAACGTTATGCTTATTATATTCATCTATAAGATCCTTCCTTGTAAAGTTTTCATCATCAATATTTTTGGCATTCATAAGATTTACAGTGCCAATAATATCAAACCATTTCTCCATTAGGTAAACTTTAAACTCTCTACTTTTTTGACCATCTGATTTAAGTTTTTTTGATTTAATATTTCTTAAGAAAGCTGCTACAGGAGATTGTAAATTAATCCACCAAATACCAGCTTCAACATCTCTTAAACGCTGGTGAACAGGAGCATTTGTTTCTTTTAGGTTAACTGGTTTTGTAGAGTCTTTTACTAATGGATCAAAATCAATTCCACTCAATAATACTTTTGGGAAACCACCACCTTTACTTTGAGGGGGTTCATTATTTTCTAATATATGAAGATCTACAGAATTACTTTCACAATCATCTGACATAATTGTTAATATTGTATTACCTTTCTTAAGTCCTGAAATTAGACCAGTTGAAGATCCACCAGCAATAACATCATTATTTATTTCATAATTAAGGTAACAATTGTTAATACGACGGTTATTTGTATCTATAACGTTAGGCTTTATTCTAGTAAATTTTCTTTCTTTCAAGTTAATTTTAAGAGTATTGTCTACAAAAGGAGATTTTGTTTTATCTACATCTATTTCAGAAATAGCTATTACCTCAATATCAACATGATTAGATTTAAGTTTGCCATTCATAGTTTCAACCGAAATCGATGTTGAGCCAGTTTTTGAAGAGTAAAGTAAATTTAAATTTCTCTCATCTTCTTTAATAATTCCATTATTTGAAAATTTCCAATTAACAGGTTTATTTCTTAAAAGCTCTCCTTTTTTATTAAAAGTTTTGATTATTGGTCTGAATGAAACGCCAATTCCAGCATACTGATTAGTTATGCTCAACTCAATTTTTACTGCTGTAGAATCTTCTGGATATTTTTTTGGTTTTACATATCCTATTCCAGTACCTGTACTTACGCCAGATCCAAAACCATAAGGATTTAATAAAAAATCTTTTTTAAAAATATCTTCTAATTTTTTATTTATTGTTGATATATCTTGCTTTGCTTCTTTTTCTATTTCAGACTTATCTTTCTCCATTTTATCTATTGCAATTTTATCAATTACCTCTGTTACCCAGTTTTGAACAGCTCTAACAAATTTGTCATTACCTAACTCGGTTCTAGTATTGCTTGCAAATTTTTGAAAATAATCATGAAATACTTCACCATATAAATATCTTGGAAATGCACTGCTATGATTAGTTACATCATTCATTCTATATCTACCATGTACAACTTTTATACCTGATGCCGATCTTGCTTTTATACAATGTCGAGATCTAAAACGTGAATTGTATATTGTTTCGTAATAAGATCTTATTGTTAGATATTTTTCCTGACAGCCATCTTTAAACGTTTTACTCTCTTTCATATTTACTTCATCCATTGTTTTTGGATCAATTAAAATATCAGGCATTTCATATCTTTTTTCAGCAATAAAATCCTTATGTGGAATCATTTTTTCAACTTTGTGTACAAATGAATTATTTTTTTTATCTTTAATGAGTGTAGAATTATGAAAAATATACATATCAATATCGTTTAACACATCCTCTATTTCAATATCAGAGGTTAAAAGATCTTCTATTATTCTACTAGTTTTAATTTTTTCATTAAAACCATATGGATTTTCACCTATAAAAAAAGTAAAATTTTTGTTTATTTTTATATGTTCTTGAATATTCTTAGGTAAATTTCTGAGAGACATATTGAATTTTTTTAATAAATTTTTTAGATTTTGAGAAGAGTTTGTGGTGTACGTAGGGTTGCTTCTAACGGGAAATGGATTTGTAATTTCACCATGTGAAGTTCTCATAGTCTCATAACCAGCTTCTATAATTTTATTATTTTTACAAGTATACCAAAAAGCTTTATCAAATAACGCAGCTGCATATATTTTACCGCCGTTACCAAGTCCACCATAAATTTCCGATGATTTGGTATTCTTATCTATAGCAGCCTTTCTATCCATTAATTTTAAGAGTCTAGTTACCTGACTTTCGTCCATACCTCCAAAATCTAAAAAACCTATTTTTGAACTTTCAGTACCTGTTTTATCAATAAAAAAAGCTAAGCAAAATTTTTCAACATCTTTATCATTATTATTTTTTCTTCTTGCTATATCAGCTGCAGTATTTTTACATAATTCTCTTAATCCTTCGTGATGTTCATTGAAACCTTGGGCTAATGTTTTAATAGCTCCTTCATAATCGATTGTTTTAACAATTGTATAATTTGTTTTATTAGCATTTATCATTTCTATAGTTTCCATTTATCTGTCCTCTTCTCTTGAGCTTCAAATTTGTTTTTTACAATTTTGTACTCATCATAGATATCATCGAGGATCTTCTTAAATTCTTTGCTTTCATATTTATAATTATTTTTATTAAGGAGATTAGAGACCCGCCTAAGGTGTTTTAAGACGTTATTTACTCTTATTGGGGCTATTCTTGTGAACCGTTCTCTTTTTTCCACAATGTTACCTTTGTTTTTATTTTCTCCTTCCATTTTCTCCTTTCTTAGGCTAATTAGTGGACATAGAAAGGATAACTGCACTAATTAGCCTTTATTTATAGCTATTAAACCATATAAATATGGCAATATTTAGTAATACAATACAACTCTGTGTAGTAAAAAAAAGCTTTGGATACTACATTTTGCTATATATGTACTCATTGTTATAATATAGTACTTTATAGAAAGTTTGTCAATAGATCAATGAAAAAAAAATTAAATAAGATTAAAATTAATGGAGGGAATTTCTATAATAATGACAGTTTAATGGTCATTAAAGATCAGAGATTTATTAGAAAATATAAAGGTAAAATAGATTTAGTTTTTACATCACCACCCTTCCCCTTGTTGACAGCAAAAAAATATGGAAATGAAAAAGGTCAAAAATATATAGATTGGTTTGCAAAATTTGCAAAACCATTAAGAAATATTTTAACAAAAAAAGGTTCTATTGTAATTGAGATTGGTAATTCATGGACGCCAGGTTATCCAACATATTCATTAATTGAAATAAAAGCTTTAATGAAATTCATGGAAGTAGGAAGTTTTAAGTTATGTCAAAAATTTGTATGGCATAATCCAGCAAAGTTACCAGGCCCAGCAGAATGGGTAACTAAATACAGAGAAAGAGTAAAAGATTCATTTACAGAAATATGGTGGTTTTCAAAAACAGAGAGACCTAATGCTGATAACAGAGAAGTATTGTCAGAATATAGTAAAGGTATGCTTAAACTTTTAGAGAGACAAAAATATAATTCAGGAAAAAGAGCTACAGGTCACAATATTAATAAAAAAAGTTTTTTAAAGAAAAACAAAGGAGCTATACCACCAAATATTTTTGCAAAATCTTTATATGATGAAGAAAACTTTGGTAATTTTTTACCCATATCTAATACCAATAATGTGAATAATTATAGAGCATACTGCCTTAAAAATAATTTAACGGCTCATCCAGCAAGAATGCCTCAGGATATAGTTGAGTTTTTTATTAAATTTTTAACAAAAGAAAAATCAATTATATTAGATCCTTTTGCTGGATCAAATACTACAGGATACGTTGCGTCTAAATTAAAAAGGAAATGGATATCGATAGAAAAAGATATTGATTATATAAATGGCTCAAAAGGTTGGTTTTTATAATCGATCATCTTATAGCAATTTCTCTTCTTGAAATATAAAGTCCACTTAATACAATTATAAATAAACCTAGATAAGTCCAGTTATCAGGTAATTCATTAAATATATAATAACTAAGTATTATATTTGTAATAATTTCTGTATAACCTAATGGGGCTAATTTTGAAGCATCAGCTAAATTAAGAGAGTAAATGATAAGAAAATGAGCTAATGCGGCTATAAAACCAATAAGAGCCATCATAATCCACTGACTATTTGATGGATTTATCCATACACTAGGCATGAAAAAAGACATAACAATAGTGCCTACTGTGCCTGCAAATAATAAAGTTAAAAGCGAATTGTCAAAGTTGCATAATTTACGAGTAATTATTAAATAAAATCCATAACAAATTCCATTTCCTAAAGCAGCAAGTGTTGCAAGATTAATCTCGATAAAGCCAGGTCTAATTACAATTAATGTGCCTATAAAACCGAGCGATACTGCTGTCCATCGTCTTAAACCTACTTTTTCATTTAAAAAAAATGGTGACATTACAGTTACACAAATAGGAGCAACGAAAGCTAAAGTAAGAGCTTTTGGTAATGAAATTTCCGATATTGCATAAAAGAATAAATATGTAGAAAATACAAAAATTAATCCCCTTATCAATTGGAGTAGAGGTTTTTTACTCCAAACAAGAGATTTTCTATCAAAAAGTAACATTATGAATAGAGCAAAAATAACAGTAAAAAAATATCTAGACCACGTAATTTGCAAAACATCCATAGATGAACTTAAATACTTTGCAATTACATCCATAAATGGAACAATCATCCAAGCAGAGGCATTGAGTATTATCGCTCTCATTGAACAAACATAGCCTTTAAGAAAAATATTTTAAAGCAAAGAATACTGTAATTGGGACTGTTATTAATGACATTAAAGTTGAAACAACAATTGTACTAGAGATATTATCTACAATTTCCTTTGGTGAATACATAGATGCAACTAAATAACAAAGAATAGCACTAGGCATCGATGATTGTATTAATAAAACACCTGCTGCAAAGCCAGATAGATTAAAAAAAGAAATTAAAGCGAAACCAATTAAAGGTCCTATAATAACTCTTCCAGTAGATGTGATTAAAGCATCTTTAAAAGAAAAAACTTTCATTTGTGTTAATGAGACACCTAAAGACATTAATATCATCACTATCATTCCATAAGCTAGAAGCATTACAGTATTTAAAACAAATGTTGGTAAAGATATTTCATAATATAGAAAAGTAATCGTTGCAATTATTGCATAAAATGATGGACTTTTAATTATAACTTTTAAATCGAACTCACGCTTAGCTAAAAAAATATTAAGAGTGAAATGAAGAAGCACAACTAAAGAAGATATAGCTGCCGCTACACCCAT
>CABZDY010000018.1 GCA_902524635.1 uncultured Pelagibacteraceae bacterium | reverse complement strand
CTTAAAATTCTATTAGTGGTGATTTTAACTATTTATCATGAATATCTTGGTAGATGTATGCGTTTACTGAAGTCAAAAGAAAATATTAAATCATCTAAATTTTTTAGGATAATTAACGAAATACCAACAATTTTACTCATTTTTATTGTATTTATTGTGGTTTTTAAACCTATCTAGGGTTGAAATTTTAGTATCAGCATATATATTTATAATATCTTAATTAAAACTCCCACAAATGAACATTCAAGAATTAAAAGAAAAAAGCTCTGAAAAACTTATTACTGAGGCAGAAAAACTAGGTATTGAAAACGCAAGTACACTTCGTAGACAGGAAATTTATTTTGCAATCCTAAAAAAGCTTGCTGAAAAAGGTGAAGAGATTACTGGTGGTGGAGTTTTACAATTACTACAAGATGGTTTTGGATTTCTTAGAGCCATGGAGTCAAACTATTTGCCAGGAGCAGATGATATATATGTAAGTCCAAGCCAAATCAGAAGATTTGGTTTAAGAACTGGTGATACTGTTGAAGGTCCTATTAGATCTCCAAAAGAAGGTGAAAGATATTTTGCTCTTCTACAAGTTAGTAAAATAAATTTTGAGGAGCCAGACAAATTTAAGCATAAAATTGCTTTTGATAACTTAACTCCACTTTATCCAAATAAACAATTAGGAATGGAAGTTGAGACAAATAAGATTGAAAAAAAGCCTGACTTAACTCCAAGACTAATTGATTTAGTAAGTCCAATTGGTAAAGGTCAAAGATCATTAATCATATCTCCTCCAAAAGCAGGAAAAACAATGATTTTACAAAGTATAGCCAACTCTATAACAGCAAATCATCCCGAATGTTATCTTATGGTTTTACTAATTGATGAAAGACCTGAAGAAGTAACAGACATGCAAAGAACTGTAAAAGGTGAAGTTATAAGTTCAACTTTTGATGAACCAGCTCAACGTCATGTAGCTGTTGCAGAAATGGTTATTGAAAAAGCCAAAAGACTTACAGAACATAAAAAAGATGTTGTGATACTTTTAGATTCCATAACAAGATTAGGAAGAGCTTACAATGCTGTTGTCCCAAGTTCTGGAAAAGTTTTAACAGGTGGAGTTGATGCTAATGCCCTTCAGAGACCAAAGAGGTTTTTTGGAGCAGCTAGAAATATTGAAGAAGGTGGATCATTAACAATCATAGCTACCGCTCTTATTGATACTGGAAGTAGAATGGATGAAGTAATTTTTGAAGAATTTAAAGGGACTGGAAATAGTGAAACAATATTAGATAGAAAAATATCAGAGAAAAGAATTTACCCTGCAATTGATATTACTAAATCAGGGACAAGAAGAGAGGAACTAATTTTTGACAAAAATGATCTTCAAAAAATGAATGTTCTAAGAAGAATTATCGCTCCAATGGGATCTATGGATGCTATAGACTTTATTAATTCAAAATTAAAGACTACAAAAAATAATTCAGAGTTCTTTAATTCGATGAATAAACCATCTTAAGAATATTTTTTCATAAATAGTTGTTATACTCTATTTTATGACAATTTACGCTTTATCATCAGGTCCTGGAGTTTCAGGAATAGCAGTTGTTCGTTTATCAGGAATTCACACGAAAAAAATTATACTCAGTCTTGTAGGAGGAAAAATGCCATCTCCTAGAGTAGCAACTTTAAAAAAATTCAATAAAATTAATAATTCTGAGCTTATAGACGAAGGAATATTAGTGTGGTTTCCAGGCCCTGAGAGCTACACAGGTGAGGATATGGCTGAAATACATGTTCACGGTAGCATTGCTGTTGTGAGGGCAATTTTGGATCAATTATCAAAAATTGAAAATTGTCGATTAGCTGAGCCTGGTGAATTTACAAAAATTGCATTTCAAAATGAAAAAATAAATCTTCTTAAAGCCGAAAGTATATCCGATCTCATTTCTGCAGAAACTGAAATTCAAAGACAACAAGCTGTTAAAATAATGAGTGGAAGAAGCTCTGAAAAATTTAATTCACTAAGAGAAAAACTTTTAAAAATTTTATCAAACGTTGAAGCTAAAATTGATTTTCCTGAGGAGGATCTTCCAAATGATGTAATTGAAAATATAATTAACAATTCGGAAAAAGTAAGAAAAGAAATTGAAAAAATTTTGAACGATCAAAAAGTTGGAGAAAGAATTAGAGAAGGTTTTAAGATTGCAATTATTGGGCCAGCTAATGCAGGAAAATCTTCTTTGCTTAATCATCTTTCCAATCGTGATGTAGCTATCGTTTCAGAAATTGCTGGTACAACAAGAGACGTTATCGAAGCTCATTTAAATCTGGATGGTTATCCAGTTGTCATTTCTGACACTGCTGGTATTAGAGAATCTCAAAATGAGATTGAAAGAAAAGGAATTAAATTAGCCCTTAAACGCGCTGAGGATGCTGATTTAAACATAATAGTAATTGAGCCAAAAAGTGTTGATTTTACTGGATTTTTGAATGATTTGGTTAATGAAAAATCAATTATAGTAATCAATAAGATAGATCTAGGTTTTAAAGATGTAAATCAACAAATTGAAAAGTTTAATCCAATCTTTTTATCAATTAAGAATGAAACAAACTTAGATGAGTTAATAAGTAGAATTAAAGATAAATTAAAAAGTAAATTTATTAGCTCAAACGAAACTTTAATTACGAGAGAAAGACATCGACAAAGTTTAGAAGCTTGTGTTCAAAATTTAAAACATTTTGAGGAAAAAAATTCGCAAGAAGATTTTGATAAAGCTGCAGAGGATTTAAGGTTAGCAACTAGACACCTAGGTATGATTGTGGGAAAAGTTGACGTTGAAGAAATATTAGGTTCCATTTTTAGTGATTTTTGCATAGGTAAATAAGTATTGAATTTACTTACTTTTTATTCATTTTTAAGTGTTTTCTTGTAAATTTTAAGATCAATAATAAATTACATTTATGAAAAATGAGTTGTCATTTGATGTAGTTGTAATCGGTGGTGGTCACGCTGGCTGCGAAGCAGCAGCAGCTTCGGCTAGACTGGGTGTTAATACTGCGCTATTTACTCACAAATTTGATACTATTGGAGAGATGTCATGTAATCCAGCTATTGGAGGATTGGGTAAAGGTCATCTTGTTCGAGAGATAGATGCACTTGATGGGGTTATGGGTGAAGTTGCAGATAAATCAGGAATTCAATTTAGATTATTAAATAGAAGTAGAGGCCCTGCCGTGCGGGGACCAAGAACTCAAAGTGATAGAACTTTATATAAGAAATATATGCAAGAAAAACTTGTAAGATATTGTAATTTAAGCATTTTTTCAGATCCTGTAATTGAGTTTATTTTCGAAAAAAACAATATAACCGGTTTTATTACTCAAGAAGGTAAAAAAGTACTTTCTTCAAAAGTAATTCTAACAACTGGAACTTTTCTAAATGGTCTAATTCACATTGGTAATGAAAAAACGCCTGCAGGAAGATTTAATGAAAAACCTTCAACTGGATTAAGCGAACAATTAGAAAAATATAATTTTAAAATTGGAAGATTAAAAACAGGTACGCCTCCAAGACTGGATGCAACAACAATTAATTTCGAAAAACTCGAAGAGCAGTACGCAGATGAAGATCCATATTTTTTTTCTTTCCTTACAAAAAAAAGTATTAATAAACAAATCTCATGTAGGATGACTTATACCAACCAAGTAGTGCATAAGATCATTTCTAAAAATATAAAAAGTAGTGCCATGTACTCAGGAAGTATCCAAGGAGTTGGTCCTAGATACTGTCCCTCAATAGAAGATAAAATTGTAAAGTTTGCTGATAAGCAAAAGCATCAAATATTTTTAGAACCAGAGGGTCTGAATGATAAAACTATTTACCCTAATGGAATTTCAACTTCTCTTCCTGCTGAAATTCAGCAAGAAATATGCAATAATATCAATGGTTTAGAAGATGTTAAGATTTTAAGGCCAGGATATGCCATAGAGTATGATTTTGTGGACCCTAGGGAGTTATTTCTAACTTTAGAGACAAAAAAAATTAAAAATCTCTACCTTGCAGGACAAATAAATGGAACAACAGGCTATGAAGAAGCTGCAGCACAGGGATTGATAGCTGGAATAAATGCCGCTCTCTCTATTAAAAGCAAAGCACCATTTGTACTAGACAGATCAGAAGCCTATGTTGGAGTTATGATAGATGATCTGGTTACAAAAGGAGTTGCAGAGCCTTATAGAATGTTCACCTCAAGGGCAGAATATAGGCTATCTTTGAGATCTGACAATGCTGATCTTAGATTAACCCAAAAAGGAATTGATATTGGTCTTATATTGGATGAAAGAAAAACTATGTATAAAGAGAAAGCATTTAAACTGGAAAAAAATCTCAAAATTATGATAAATAGTAAAATTTCTCCATCAAAAGCTTCAGAGTTTGGTATAAATGTCGCCAAAGACGGTGTTAAAAGAAGTGCATTAGAAATACTGAGCCAAAAGTCAGTAGATATGAATAAAATTAGAGAAATTTGGCCAGAAATAAAATATGTTTCACGTGAAATCGATGAGCAAATTGAGATAAAAGCTCACTATAAAGGTTATTTGAAAAAGCAAGATGCAGATATTTTAGCATTTCAAAGAGATGAAAATCTTAAAATACCAGAAAACCTAGATTATGATCAATTTTCCGGATTATCTAATGAAGTTAAGTCAAAATTTAAGGAAATAAGACCAAAAACACTTGGTCAAGCACTTAGAATAGATGGGATTACTCCAGCTGCAGTATATATTTTGTTGTCTCACGTGAAAAGAAAGTCTATTAAGCATATAGCTTGATTGATTCGAAAATAACAAAAACAGAACAAATTTATCTCCCAAATGTTTCACGTGAAACATTGATAGAGTTAGAGGACTATTCACAGTCAATTTTAAATACAAATAGGAAAATTAATTTGATAAGTTCAAGCACAGAAAAGTCAATAAATTCAAGGCATATTTATGATAGTGCACAAACTGTTGATTTTATTGATAAAAATGATATTAAAGTATGCACTGATCTTGGCTCAGGTGCGGGGCTTCCTAGCATAGTTTTGGGTATTTTGATGAAACCTAAAAAGCGAGGTTTTAAGCTAATTTTTTATGAAAAAAGTTACCATAAGAGTAATTTCTTAAAAGAAATGACAAAAAAGTTTAAATTAGAAGCTGAAATTTACCAAAAAAATATATTTGAGGAGAAAAATTTAGTAACAGATGTAATAATTTGTCGAGCCTTCAAACCTTTACCAGTGATCTTTGATATAGCAACAAATAATTTTAAAGATTTTAAATATATAGTCATGTTTTTAGGAAAAAGTGGAAAAAAAATTTTGAAAGATGTTTCTAGAAAATGGAAATTCGACTTAGAGGAAATGAAAAGTCTTACAAGTGAAGAATCATCAGTAGTAAAAATTTCAAATTTAAAAAATAGATATGAATAAAAAAATTATTTCGGTCATAAACCAAAAAGGCGGAGTGGGTAAGACCACCACTGTTATTAATCTTGCTGCTGGTTTAACAATAAAAGGAAAAAAAATTCTTATAATCGATCTTGATCCACAGGGCAATGCTACAACAGGTCTCGGATTATCTAATACAACAAGTTCTGATAAATCAATTTATAATGTATTAAATGGAAATAAAAAAATTACTGAGGTAATCCAGTCTACAAGCTTTGAAAATTTAGATTTGATATCATCAAATGTAGATTTGTCTGGACTAGAGGTGGAGACAGCAGGTGACAGTCGAAGAGCTTTTAAATTAAAAGACGAATTAATATTGATTTTAAACAATTCTGAGCTATCTTATGACTATATCATAATTGACTGCCCACCATCTTTAAGCCTCCTAACAATTATGGCATTAGTAGCATCTGACGCTCTCGTGGTACCACTTCAGACAGAATTCTTTGCTTTAGAGGGGCTCACTCAGCTCATGAAAACAATTGAGAGGATTAAATCGAACTTAAATCCGTCTTTAGACATAAGAGGAATACTTCTCACAATGTTTGATAAGAGAAATAAATTATCTGGTGAAGTTGAGGCAGAGGCAAGAAATTATTTTAAAGATAAAGTATATAGCACTGCTGTTCCAAGAAATGTGAGATTATCAGAAGCACCTTCGCACGGTGTTCCAGTTCTAATTTATGATAAGTCATGTCCAGGTAGTAGAGCATATTTTAGTTTTACAGAAGAATTTTTAAACCAAGATAAACGAGTGGAGAGTGCAGCATGATTAATCCGTTTAAATCAAAGAAAGGACTAGGAAGAGGATTATCCTCTTTAATAGGTGATAGTGAAAAAGTTGAGGATAAAAAAAATATCTCAATAAGTTCACTAGTTAGAAACAAGTATCAACCTAGAAAAAAATTTGACGAAGCTAGCTTAGAGGAATTAACCAACTCTATAAGAGAGCGAGGAATTATCCAACCTATAATCGTTAGACCTTCTTCTGATGAAGAAAACAAATTTGAAATAATTGCTGGGGAAAGAAGATGGCAAGCAGCACAATATGCAGGACAACATGAGGTACCAGTAGTTGTAATTAATGCCGATAATCTAGAATCATTAGAGTTTGCAATTGTTGAAAATGTTCAAAGAAAAGATTTAAACCCAATAGAAGAAGCTGAAGGTTATAAAAGATTAATTGATGAATTTAGTTATGACCAAGATAAAGTATCAAAATTCATAGGCAAAAGTAGAGCGCATATTACAAATTGTTTAAGACTTTTAACTCTTCCACAAGAGATTATAGAGCTTATAATTGAAGAAAAAATATCACAAGGTCATGCAAAAATTTTAGTTGGTTTGGATAATGCTATTCTTTTAGCAAAGAAAATTGTTTCAAAAGAATTATCAGTTAGGCAAACTGAAAGTTTAGTGCGCATGTTGAAATCTAGCTCAAAAAGCTCTATCAAGAATAAAGATCCAAATATTTTAAGTCTTGAAGAGGAATTAACAGATAAAATTGGGATGAGAGTTTTTGTCAGGAACAAGAGAAACAATTCTGGAACTATTAGTTTGGAATATAAAGGGGCTGATCAGCTTGATAGATTGGTAGAAATTATTAAGCAAAATTACTAACAATTGCTTACAAAATTAGATACGAAAAGGATTGAATTTGCTGAATTTCTTTTAACTAAAGCCTCTAAATCATTAACTTTTAATATAATCCTTTTTAATTCGTCAGTAGACCAAGATCGAGCCTGTTTTTTTACAATATCTTTTTCTTTCCAAAATATAGGAGGTTTAAAGCCAGATATAACTTCATCAATATTCTTATTGTTATCAATATCATTCCGTATCTTTAAAAGTCTTTTTGATTTACTAAGAATTGTTCTTATTATTAATATACAATCCTCAGATGAGTAGTTATTTTCATTAAGTATTTTAGAAACTTTTTTAGAATTTTTTGCCAGGTAATTATCCCCCAATTCAAATACACTATAATTTTCTGCTAAATTTGATAATTTTAGAGTATCTTCAATATTTATTATTTTTTTACTGATCGACAAATATTTTAACTTTGACAGCTCATTTTTTAGATTAATTCTATCTCCACCTGACCTTTCGATAAGTATATTTTTAACTTCTTGAGATAAATTTAATTTATTTTCTCTTAAAAAATTTTGAATAATATAATTTAAGGACCGTGCATCATCTTCATAAACAGGTGTACAGACTAGTATTTTTTCTTTCTCAAAAAGACTTCTAAGTTTAGACTTCTTGTCTAGGCTTTTAGATTTTATTATAATTTTAAATTCTGATATTCCTCTATCTAGGATATCAACTATTAAACTATGTAATTTCTCTGAAGCTCTCGAAACAATAATTATTTTTTCATCTTTAAATAAGGACTTTGTTAGCAAACTTGAAATAAATTTATCTTTATCATTTAATAAATCTTGCTCATCATATTTTAACAAATCACCATTAAAATCTTTAAGATAATTATTATTAATAATATCTTCTTTAATACCTTCATTATTTCCATAAATTAAGTGTATATTTGAATTTGATAATTTTAATTTTTCTATCTCATAACTTTTAATTATCATTTAGATCTATAATTGAGGAAATCATTATTTCACTAATTCTTTCAGAGAGATTTTCTATAATAATTTTTTCATTTTTTTCTAGTTGGAATTTATCAGAATTATTATTATAAATATTTTTCTTGGTTATTTTATTAACTTTTATTTTTTTTGACTGATCATTTATTTGATAAATACTGGTAATAATTAATTCAAATTTTAGAGGATCTCCCTTTGTATCTTTTGAAATAATTTTTTTTTGTTTCGTCGTTGTTATAAAAATATTATATTCTTTAACTTCACGCTCCTTGTTCTTTTTGATTAATTTTAAATTCTTTTTAATTATTTTATTTACATCATCTTCTCCTGCAAACTTGATCTCATTTATTTCAAAATTATAGCTTCTTTCAGAAAAAATTGGTTTGTATGAACACGACACTAAAGAGATTAGCATCACTATAATTATAAAATTTGTAAATAATTTATTCATTTAATAACAAGTTAATTAGTTTATTTTCAATAAAGATAATTTTACTAATAATTTTATTTTTTAAATATTTTTCTGTTAGTTTATTAGATTTTATTTTTCGTAACAGACTTTCTTGATCTATATCTCTACTTTCATTTAAAATTGCCCTTTTTTTTCCATTTATTTGGACCACAAAATCAATTTTGTCCTCATCAAGATATTTTTTATCTGCATCTGGCCATTTGATTTCTTCCAAGTGATTTAAGTCTTCAAAGCACTCTGATGTAAAATGTGGAATTGCAGGAGTAAATAATGCTAAAATTTTTTTGTAATTATTAATAAATTTTTTACTGTTATTTTTTTTTTCTATTTCTTTATTTAAAAAGTTATACGTCTCATAAATATTTGCTATGATTACATTGTAACTAAAATTTTCTAGATTAGTTGTTACTTTATCAATCATTTTGTTAGTAAATCTCTCTACATCATCACTTTGATCATTTGTTTCTAAATTGCTAACTTTAGATTTAATTTTATTATGTAGACTCCACAACTTTTGTAAAAATTTGTAGGAAGCGACCATTCCTTGTTCTGACCATTGAACATCCTTTTCTGGAGGGCTATCTGATAAGATGAATAATCTAACTGCATCCGCTCCATAACTATTAATAATATTTTCTGGATCTATTACGTTTTTTTTAGATTTTGACATTGACTCTGACGGTCCAACCTTAACAACATTATTTAAATCTCCTTTTTTATAATATTGGTTATTAGATAATTCAATCTCATCTGGGCTGAGCCAATTATTATTTTTATCTTTATAAGTCTCATGACAAACCATGCCTTGAGTGAAAAGCCCCTCAAATGGTTCAATAAATTTAAAATCTTTGTTTTTGAAATTAATCGCTTTCATAAAAAATCGAGAATATAAAAGATGTAAGATTGCATGCTCAACCCCCCCAATATACTGGTCTACGGGCATCCAGTAATCTATGTCTTCTTTTTTGAAACCATAACTATCTTCGTTTGGTGAACAAAACCTGAGATAATACCAAGAAGAGCAAACAAATGTATCTAAAGTGTCGGTTTCTCTTGTATACTTATTTCCATTAATTGTTACATTTTTCCACTCATCTTTTGAGTCTAAAGGATTACCTTTGGAATTTAGGTTTACATTATCTGGCAGTTTTACTGGTAAATCTTTTTTTGGTATCGTTGTAACATTTCCCATTTTATCATAAGCTATAGGAATTGGACAACCCCAGTATCTTTGTCGAGAAACACCCCAATCTTTTAGTCTAAAGTTTATTTGCTTTTTACCAATTTTTTTCTTTTCTAAAATATCAATCGTATCTGTGATTGATTCCTCTGGAACTTTTAATCCATTTAAGAATTCAGAATTAATTATAATACCTGGACCAGTGTAAGCTTCTTTTCCAACTATGAAATTATCACTTTGATCGCTAGGCTTCACAACAGTTTTGATATCTAAATTGTATTTTTTTGCAAAGTCAAAATCTCTTTGGTCGTGGGCGGGGCATCCAAATACTGCTCCAAATCCATAGTCCATCAAGACAAAATTAGCAAAGAAAACTGGAACTTTTTGACTAGGTTTCAAAGGATTAACAGCCATCAAGTCTGTCTTAAACCCAATTTTTTCACCAATCGCTATTGCTTCTTCAGTGGTTCCTGTCTTTGAACATTCTTTTTTAAACTTTATAAAATTTTGATCTTCAGAAAAAAATTTTGAAATTTCATGGTCCACAGAGAGCGCTAAGAAAGAAAAACCAAATAATGTATCTGGCCTTGTAGTGAAGCATTTAATCTCTTTTACTGGTAAATTACCTTCAGTTCTAAAAGCAATTTCACATCCAAAAGATTTACCTATCCAATTTTTTTGCATTATTTTTACTTTGTTAGGCCATGAATTTAATTTGTCTAAACCATCTAAAAGATCCTGAGAAAATTTTGAAATATTAAAGAACCACTGATTTAATTTTTTTCTTTCAACAACGGCTCCTGATCTCCAGCCTTTGCCATCTATTACTTGTTCATTTGCAAGCACAGTCTGATCTACAGGATCCCAGTTGACATAATTCTCTTTTCTATAAACAAGTCCTTTTTCATAAAGTTCTAAAAAAAATAATTGCTGATGTTTGTAATAATCTTCAGAACATGTTGAAATCTCTCGATCCCAATCAATTGAAAGACCTAACCTTTTTAGTTGATCTTTCATTGTAGAAATATTTTTGTTTGTCCACTCCTTTGGATCTAGATTATTTTCTCTTGCAGCATTTTCTGCAGGCATCCCAAATGCATCCCAGCCCATTGGGTGTAAAACATTAAAGCCTTTCAAAGCCTTGTATCTTGATAGAACATCTCCAATTGTATAATTCCTTACATGACCCATATGAATTTTTCCAGATGGGTAAGGAAACATTTCTAAACAGTAAAATTTTTCTTTGGTCTTATCTATTCTTGATGAAAAAGTCTTTGATTTTAGCCATTTTTCTTGCCATTTTAGCTCAACAGTTTTAAAATTATATCTTTCCGAATTCACTTAAATTTTTTACTTGGTTATTTGGATAGTTTTTTTGACCCTTTATACTCTTTAAAATTTTTGTCTTTGTTTTGTTTTTTATAAATCGCAGCTTTTCCAAGAATTTCTTTTTTTAATTCCGCAACTAGTGGCCCGGTCTTTTGAGTTATTTTACAAGATGCCATTTGATTACATCTTTTATAAAAAACTTTTATATCAAGTGCATCTGTTCTAACTTCATTTGTTAAAAAACGTATTGAAATTTTTACAGACTCATTCAGGTTATCACCATCTGAGTACCAATCAGTAATAATTATTCCACCACTATAATTTACAGATGACAAAGGCATAAAATCTATTGTATCAAGAGAAGCTCTCCAGAGTTCGTTTGCGCTTGCAAACAAAAAGTCCCCACCTTTTCCCATACCTTTAATAGCAGTATCCAATCTAAATCCTCTTCCTTCCTCAAGATTTTTTTTAACTCTTAATTCTGGATTTGGTGGATTCTTTCGAGCGTCTCCGCCAGGCATTCCTTCACATGAAACTAGTGAGATTACAGCGAATCCATAAATGATCAATAATTTAACTTTTTTTAAATATGACATTAATTTTTCTATATTTTGTTTTAGTTTAAAAAATTCAAAAATTAAAAGGATTTTTTCAAGTATATCAAAAAATACCAATAAAATGGCAATTTTTAGTGATGTATAAATGCAACACTATTGCAAAATTAAGTATTAAATATAATTATTAAAACAAAATACTTAAATTTATTGGTAAATAATACCTGTTTAATATTAAACAATTAACGAAAGGTAATAATATGGACAATCTAAAGAAAATAGGTTTGACTGCATTAGGAACTGTATTAGTTGCATCTTCAGCGCAAGCTGCAGATATTACTATGTCAGCAACTAGTAAGATAACTTATATGGGAGCTGATAATGGTGACGATGGTAATACATGGTCTATGTCAGACTCAATCTCTTTCTCTACAACTGGAGAAATGGACAATGGTATGACTATAACTCATGGTATTGAGCTTGATGGACCAGCTATTGATGCTAACAGTATCGCAATAGACACAGGTGATATGGGAACATTAACATTTGTTGGTGGTGGAACTACTGGAGTAATTACTCAGTGGGATGACTTAACTCCAACAGCTAACGAAGAAGCACACGCTGCTGGACCATACAACGGAACTGCATCTTCAGTACACGGTGGTGGAGGTCAAACGCATAACTTATTCATTTATGACTACACAATAACTGATGGTTTAGCGCTTAAAGCTTCTTATGCACCTTCAGGAACAGCTTATGCAGAAGGTTCAACTGAATACGGTGTAAAATACACTGGTGTTGAAGGTTTAACTGTTTACGCTGCAATGGGTGAAAACAATGATGCGGCAGCAGGAATTGACAACGTTAACTTCGCAGCAATTTATGCATCAGGTGCTATGACAGTTGGTTTCCAAACTAACGACGTTGATCATGCAACTGCAAACTCAGACAGAGACTCAACTATGATGGGTATATCTTACGCTGTAAGTGATGATCTATCAGTATCATTGAACTCATCTGTTGTTTCGCATGAGCTTTCAACAAAAGATGACCAAGATTCTTTAGGAGTATCATTCTCATACACTTCTGGTGGAATGACAGTTTCAGGATCATATGGTTCAATGGACAATGTAGGTGGAACATCTACTATTGACAACAAAGCATACGAAATAAACTTCGGATTTGCGTTTTAATTGTATTGATTAAATACTATATAAAAGGGCCCCTTATTAGGGGCCTTTTTTTATGCGGCTTCTAATAAAGATAAAAATTTTTTTTGATTTTTTAACCAATTTTCTAATATTCCTTTTGACTCTTTGCTAAGTCTATAATTCTTTTGTCTTTTATCTTTACTATCAATTTCTTTAGAAAAAAAATTGTTAGCTACACCCTCTTTTAAAATAGATTGAATAGTTGATCTGCTAACTACTTTGTATGGAATGTTTTCACACAATAATTCTAAAGTAGTACTTTTATTTGAAGCAATACAAAAAATTACAATTGAATGAGATCTACTTTTAAATAAAAATTTTTCATGAGGATGACCATTCTTTGATATGTTATTAATTAAGTCTTTGTAAAGATGAGAAAATATTTTTTGCATTTAAATTTTGATAGTTTTAAGTATTAATAATATTACTTCTACATTTAATATGTAAATTAAGCTTATGTTAAAATGACATACTAAGTTTGTTAAATTATTAACTTAGAGTTAGATTGTATGATAAAATTACAACACTTTGTATTAAATTAATATTTGTAAAATACTTATAAAAATTACATGTAAATATAAAATACATTAAACCCAAATATACTTACATAAATCAATAACACTGAAAATAAATTATATAGGTACAATTTACTAATAATAAATCACCTTTTTTTAGAATTAAAAAAAAATAAAAACAATTTGTTAATATTAATATTAAATATAAACGAAAGGTAATAATATGAACAATCTAAAAAAACTAGGATTGACAGCATTAGGTACTGCCTTAGTTGCATCTTCAGCTCACGCTGCAGATATTACTATGTCAGCTACTTCAAAAATAACTTACGTCGGTGCCGATAATGGTGATGATGGTAACGGTTGGAGCATGTCTGATTCTATCTCTTTCTCTACAACTGGAGAAATGGACAATGGTATGACTATAACTCACGGTATTGAGTTAGACGGTGCAGCGATTGATGCTAACAGTATCGCAATAGACACAGGTGATATGGGAACATTAACATTTGTTGGTGGTGGAACTACTGGAGTAATTACTCAGTGGGATGACTTAACTCCAACAGCTAACGAAGAAGCACATGGTCTTACATACAACGGAACTGCATCTGCAGTAGATGGTGGTGGAGCTCAAACGCATAACTTATTCATTTATGACTACACAATAACTGATGGTTTAGCGCTTAAAGCTTCTTATGCACCTTCAGGTCTATCTGGAGCTGTGGAAGGTTCAACTGAATACGGTGTAAGTTACACTGGTATTGAAGGTTTAACTGTTTACGCTGCAATGGGTGAAAACAATGATGCGGCAGCAGGAATTGACAACGTTAACTTCGCAGCAATTTATGCATCAGGTGCTATGACAGTTGGTTTCCAAACTAACGACGTTGATCATGCAACTGCAAACTCAGACAGAGACTCAACTATGATGGGTATATCTTACGCTGTAAGTGATGATCTATCAGTATCATTGAACTCATCTGTTGTTTCGCATGAGCTTTCAACAAAAGATGACCAAGATTCTTTAGGAGTATCATTCTCATACACTTCTGGTGGAATGACAGTTTCAGGATCATATGGTTCAATGGACAATGTAGGTGGAACATCTACTATTGACAACAAAGCATACGAAATAAACTTCGGATTTGCGTTTTAATTGTATTGATTAAATACTATATAAAAGGGCCCCTTATTAGGGGCCTTTTTTTTTGTTTGCAAAATAAGAAATACCAGCAATACCTTCGGCCCTTGTTAATTTAATTAGCTTTTCATTCTTTTGTGAAATTCCACCAAGAGCTACAATTGGTTTCTTTGAAAATTCTGAAACTAATTTAAATTTATTAATACCTAAGAAATTTTTATTTTTTTTAAAAATTGAAGATAAAAAAATTATACTTATTTTTTGTTTTTCTTTTAACCTGATCTCTTTCAGATTATGGGCAGATCCCATAAGTATAAAATTTTGTTTAAATAAATAACTCAAATGTTTGAAACTATTATTAAATGAGGGGATATAAGCTCCATCTAGATCAAATTTAATAGATAACTTTATATTATTTGAGATCAAAAACTTGAGTTTTTAAATTTAAGTATTTCATTAAAATCATAACTTTTTTTATAATTTCTATATATAATAACGGTGTTTTTGCATTGTTTATCCAAGTTTCTTTTAGTGAATTTTTCTATAAAGTAATATTTTTTGATAAATTTTTTATGCATCAGACAGTACAGAATCTATTATCTATTCAATCTTCGATCAAATCAAAATTACTTGAATTAAAAGAAAAAAATAAAATACCTAAAATTATAGCAGTGTCTAAAACTTTTAAAATTGATCATATTTTACCATTAATAGATTATGGTCATTTAGATTATGGTGAAAATAAAGTTCAAGAGGCTTTAGATAAATGGACAGAAATTAAACAAAAAAATGAAAAAATAAATCTTCATTTGATAGGTAAATTACAAACTAATAAAGTTAAATTTGCAGTTAAAATTTTTGATTATATCCATTCTTTAGATAACGAGAAATTAGCAAGAAAAATAGCTGAGGAACAAAAAAAAAATAATGTAAAACCTAAAATCTTTATTCAAATTAATCTTGGAGCAGAAAGCCAAAAATCTGGGATAATGAAAGAAAATTTATTAGATTTTTATAATTTTTCTAAAAATTTAGGACTTAATATAATTGGAACTATGTGTATTCCACCTTTTGAAGAAGATTCTTTAAAATATTTTTCGCAAATGGTTGAATTGAATAAATTAATTAATCTGACCGAATTGAGTATGGGAATGTCTTCTGATTATCTTAATGCAATTAAATTTAAATCTACTTATTTAAGAATTGGATCGAATATATTTGGACAAAGAGGCTAACTTAATTTAATTTTAGTTTTATTATTAATTAGTTTTGCTAAAATCAAAAAATCTTTTTTTCTTAATGCTATACATCCCGATGTGGGTTTAAAATTTTTTGTTAAATGAATAAAGATTGCACTACCTTTAGCAATTCTAGGCTTTTTTGAATTGTAATTTATTGGGATAATAAAATCATATTTGTTATCTGACCTAAATAATCTTTCATGTTTAATATTTTTAGAAATCTTGATTAATTTATTATAATAATTTTTACTTTTAATATCATCACACCATCCCATATCTCTTTTAATCGGTATACATTTTAATTTCGTTTGAGGCTTATTGTGACGATCTTTTCTATAATATAAATTTCCTAATGAAAATGTACCTATTGGGGTTTTCTTATCTCCCTCCACCTTTTTTTTTGACTTTCCCCTCATTCCAATTGCACACCTAAAACTAAAATCATCAAACACAAGTGTTGCTTTATCTTTTAGAATAATTGTCATATCTTACATTATATATGAATAATCAAACTTTAGTAATTTATGATTTTAAAATTTTATATGAAAT